>NZ_JJQY01000094.1:0-42004 GCF_000979295.1 Methanosarcina sp. 1.H.T.1A.1
TCGATGAAGCCCAAGTGCTATTATGCTCATAACTATACTTACCACCAGCAAAAAGGGTGGGTTCAGGATGGCACCTGAAACTAATCCTGCTATCAGGAAGTAGGCATGAAATCCGAGAGGCACAAGAAAGACAAATGCAGCCTTGAAGAATGGTGCGATTGTTGATGCTTCCTCTGTCTGCAATGCCTAAAGGTAGAAATAAATCGAACTCATGTAAAGGATTCCCGAAGCTGCTATGACTGCCATAGATTCATGGTCCAATGCAACTACGCCAGGCTGGAAAAACAGCGGTGTAAACAATACTGGTGTGTGAAGTTATTTAATTTTAAAAAACATGTATTCCAGAGAGGAAAATGGTAGACACTTCTATCTCATTGCTTCAAACAAATCCACAATTTTTAGCCCTGATTTTAATTCTGGCGCTGTGGGAGCTTTTTTGGAAGGGCATAGCTCTATGGAAGGCAGCACGAGAATCTCAGAGATACTGGTTTATCGCTATACTCATTTTGAATACGGTAGGCATTTTACCCATTCTTTATATTTTCTTATTTAAGGAAGGAAAAAAGGGAATATAAATCAAGAAGATCAAATTGCACATCTCACACCGATATTCAGAAAATTAGTTCAAAAGTAGATGGTAAAGTTTTGAGCCCCTATTCTCAAGTCCCTACCTGCGATCCAGCTCATCGATTAAGAGGAAACCCTATTACCCTTAATCCATACATCTTTATCAGTACTTTTTATGTCGTGTCAACACATTTATTTTTGTGACGACAAATTAAATAGCCTACACATAAGCCTTTAACAAAACCGATTAAACCGGCGCCCATAACAACACAAAAAGCTATTTTTGCAACTTTTTTGCACACTCTTTTAACCCCATCCATCGATACACCTCTATTATTTTAATTTTCGATTAAATTTTTCTTTATTCCACGTGTTCTAATATTATAATACTAAATGTGTAAGTACATTTTGTCATGCTTAGCATATTGTTGAGATCTGCTCGCCAACAAAAAATAAAACTTTATTTTAATTTAACTTGACTAAGCCGGTTGAGAGAGAAGTTTTACAAAATCGAAAAAGATGATTTTTTTGTACGCTTAAGTTTTCAAGTATCTTTAATAATAAAGTACAAAACCTAAATTGCTGATAATTCATCATTTCCAAAACCCCATAATAAAGGAAGTGTGAGAGATGAAATTAGAAGAACAAATCAGAATCAACTTAGAGAGCTTGAAGAATCTTAAGAAACACATTGATGAAAACACAATCATTATCGTGATACCACAAAAGATTTAAGAAATTATCTCTGTGAGGGTTTTATGGTAGAATCACCAATTTTTGAGATATTCGATGGATTGCCCAGACAGGGTCCGGGTAATAACAAGTGTACTGAAAAAGCCTTTAATTTGCTTTCTTCCCTTCCTGCAGGCACTAAGATCCTTGACATTGGTTGCGGTGTGGGTATGCAGACAATACATCTTGCGAAGATCTGCAACGACTGTCACATCACTGCAACTGACATTTACCAGCCTTTTCTGGATAAACTGATGGAAAATGCAGTTAAAGAAGGACTTGATGACAGGATTACCACGGTTTGTGCTTCCATGGATGACCTGCCTTTTGAAGCAGGAGAATTCGACGTCATCTGGTCAGAGGGCTCTATCTTTGTCATTGGTTTTGAAAAAGGACTTAGCTACTGGAAACAGTTTCTGAAAGATGAGGGTTATATAGCACTGACAGAAAGCACATGGTTCACGGATGAACCTTCTTCGGAAGTGCTTCAATTCTGGCAGGGCTGTTATCCTGATATCAAGAGCATACCTGACACTGAAAAAGTTATCATGGCAGTAGGATATGATCTCATTGACCGCTTTAAACTGCCAGCTTCTACCTGGTACGATTTTTACTCCCATCTGGAAAAAAGAGTTGAGGACATCAGTGATAACTATAAAGGAAACACCGATGCAGAAACGATACTTAGTTTTAACAGAAAAGAGATAAAGATCTTCAGAGAATACCCAGATGAATATGGTTATACGTTCTTCATTTTACAGAAGAACACAAATAAATGATCTGCTACTGATGAACAATTAAATGATCCAGAAACTCAAAAAACGCAACGCTATTGTAAGGAATTTCCACAACCGTTATTTTCAAAAGTTGTTTTAATGATTACTTTTTTAAGGAGTTGCCCTACTCAAAAAGTCAATTTTCTGTTTTAAGATGTTTGTCTGAAAAAATATTATTATAGGAGTCTCACCATGGAGATTCAAAATATTCCTAAATCCAATTCATTGGTTATCGGTTAAGGAAATCTCTTGCCTGAAGACTCTCGATTTTAGAGAAAAAATAGTCTCAAATTTCGAACACCTAAACTAAAATCGATACCATGTTCCAACTTCATATCAAAGCAAATTATTGGTAACTGTTGCAAAGATAGAGGCAATTATCACGATTCTTCACTTAACCGAAGACGCATGAACCTCATTTAGATGATTTCGACCTTGGAGATTTTAGGGAAATTCGGAATTCCCAATTTAATTTATTTTTATTTACAGGTGAGAAATTACATCTGACCATCGCTTCTTTAAACTGCTTATTTGTGATAAAGAAACCATCTGGTGCTTGTTCAAAGAGAATTTTAAGTGCATAACTAGTGTAATTTTTATTTGGTGTTTTTTGTGGGACTATATTTAACATTATCCAATTATTCAGGGTTTTATTTTCAATGTCGGTTAATTCGTATTCACTCATTTTACTCACTCCTATCTTTCATAATTTGTCAATAAATTACCACTGAGCTATGCCTTGATTTCCTTTACCTGTGACCCATACATTTGTTAAAAGACTTAAACTAATTCCTACAATGATACCCTATAAAAACAATAAGATCTCCATCTGAAACATCTATTTGAGACACACTTACACCAAATGTGCTTTTAGTTTTTCTTCATGAAATAGGTTTAGGTTTCCTGTCGGCATGTACACTTTTGTATATTTAAATTATTTTCCTTTATTATGGGGTTCAGGTCGTTGAGTTTACACAGAGATCACAGATAAAGCCAACCTGGGAGCACCATAGGTACGAGCCAATTATAGCCTGATGGTGACAGGAACAGAGGGAGAGGGGGATGATCTACCCCTCAAATATTGTCTCATTCCACAGGTATCAATGAAAGTATCAATGCAATATACTCCTCATCCTTTCCACTTATTTACTCTATCCAGAACATGAGCATTGAGAGTAAACGGCTTATCCGACCTGGCATTCTGCTTCATATAATGCAAAGTACCAATGCAAAGTACCTTTAGAAAACCCTGTTTTCTTCCAGTCAGAATAAGAAATATCAAGAATCTTTTGCCTAATTTCATGGGAATCGACCCTCTGACCCCCCAAATTCAGGGTTAATAAAATCAAGTTCTTTGGTTTTCCCTGTCAGGTAACGGGCTAACCCCCTGACCTTTAAGAGCAGGGTAGGCCCCCAGGTGGTCTGTTTATCTCCATAACCCATACTATGATTCATCCTGCTAGAAAACTCGTGACCGAATCACAGGAAATAAGTATATAGTAATGGAACAGTAATCAAAAAAGAAGACTACGGGATATAAAGTAAATTTTATTAAATAGTAGATGCATCTCCCTATTTACAGCATGGAGGTGGCTAAAAATAATCCCTGCAAATAAAAGAATCACCTATCTGTTAGTCTTACTAACATTCGTTGTTATCATAGGCTTACTCTCGTTCACATATTCTCAGATTACCGATGGTTATTGTACGGACACCATACCTCCAGGCAATATCATTGCTATCTATCAGGCAGACTACACATATGGGGACCTTAATGCAGTTTATGCAAGAGGTGCCGGATTGGATATCGATTCCGAGAACTATGACCGGATGATAACCTACAAAGACATACCTGATATTGTTTCAATGGATGGGGTTGAAAATGTAATTCTTTACGATAACAGTTATTTTGATACCCTTTATAAGACTGCAAACGAAGATAGATTACCGGGTAAATTGAATCTCATTGCAGTGCCTGAATCTATAGCACAGGACTATCTTCATCAGACTGATATCCCCTACGGTACAGAATATCTGGAAGAAGGCAGACTTCCTCTGGACAACGCCCATGAAATTACAATTTCAAAGAAATTGCTGGAAAAGCACTTTGCATATACCAATGAAACGCTGACCCGGGCAATCGGCAGCAGGGTTAACTATGACAATGAAACCTATACCATCGTAGGTATCATAAACAGCTATGATAGCAGGGTTAACTATGAAAATGAAACCTATACCACCGTAGACATAAATGATATTTATTACAATGATATTTGTTACATCTCCTTTGACGCAAAAAGAAACTATGGACTCTATCAGTATGATGCGGACACTTTTGATGAATTTGTAACCAGAAATATCGACAATAAGAAAACGAATGATTATTCTTATCCGGAATATGCAAATGAAATCTTTATCTTTACAGCGGATGGCTCAGAAAAACCGATATTGGATAAGCTATTTCAAGAATATCCTGCCGAAAATTACATTTCCAGCGAATATGTTTCGGTATGGAAAAAGACATTTAACGAAAGTGTTCTGCGAGAAATAATCATCATCAATAGAAAAATAATCATCATCAATGGTATTGTTGTTGTTTTGCTAGTCGTTATCCTGCTGCTCTTAAACAAAAAGCCCGTTTCAAAAGTATAGATATGACTTTGTACAAAATCTGTATAATAGGTTCAGAAGTGGTGCAATGTAACATCCTGAAGAGGAGAATAAATCACATAGAGAAAGAACAGAGGAGAAAATAGATGAAAAAAAACAATGACAAACCAGATACTCTAACAGCCGGATTATACATAACAGGCTTCATAATATGCGGATATTTTATTATAAAAACCATTTTGACATTATAAGCTGCTTTCCTCACATGCACACATTTGAGGCATTTGACATTCTTCTGTGCCTGAGTACGGAATCCGGAGTAGATTCAGAAAAGCAATTATCTGAGATCCCAACATTTTTTAGGTTGAGGATCTATTGTATCAGCAGAGTTCTTCTTTTACGAGTTCATCTTCTGCTCTTACGAGTTCATCACAGTTCTTCTCTTACGACAATTATTTTCAACAAATAAAAAGCCAAAACGAACCCTATTACCACTCCCAGGATTTCAATTGAGTGACTTTGCAAGAATTCAAGATGAAAGGATTTTTCCAACATTTCCATTAAATGTTCAAGTCCAATGTAATCCATGGAATTTCTGGGAAAACTCCATCCAAAGAGGGGCCAGAAGAAAGTTAGAGGATTTAACACCATCTGATCTTCAAAAAGGTGAAAAAAAGTGCCCGAAGTAAGAGAAAGGCCCCTGATATCTCTTCTTTTTTCGTACATATATAAACCTATCAGAAAGAGAAGAAGAGAGAACAAAAGGGTATGGCATATAATGCGTCCGCTTGCAAAAGTTGAAGCAAAGATTACTTCACCTATCGGCTTGTCTATTAAATCGGGCAGAATAGCTCCGATTGCCAGATATCGTGGATCTATGATAGTCCTTAATCGGGGTATAAAAATCCCCAGCCCAAAAAATATCCCGAGCGTAATGCCCAGGTGTCCAAAGAGAAGCATCGGAAACCTGACTGTCCTTTTCTATTTAAACAATGATTGTTTGTATATAAATCTTTATTTGAAAAAAGTCCAATATAGGACCTTCAAAAATAAAGAAAATTTGAACTCAAATTATAAAAATCTGCAAATTATACAAGTCTGCAAATTATAAAAATCTGGCAGTTTTTAAAAAGGAATTCCCCATAGAGGGTACCATTTTTCCACATTTTTTTCTACAGGCATTTCCCTTTCCATTGCGGTTCTGAGCCTGAATTCAAAGGGACTGTCCCTCTGCCTGCTGGAAAGCGGAATGAAAGGATAGTAAGTTCCCTGTTTAAAATTGTAGATCCAGTAAACTGCTTTTCCACCGCCAGTCTTTCGCCCGGCTTTTCCTTCGTGTCCGGCTGTCCCGGCTTCAGGCTCGCTGTCAAACCTGTAAATGGCACAGAGGATCTGCTCGCCAAAACCGCGGTCTTCAAGGGTCTGGCTTACAAGGTGGATACTTGCAACAAGGTCTTCGAAATCAGGGTCCTTGAAAATAGCCCAGAGGAAGTTGAACTCATCTTTTTCCAGCCTGAACTCCGTTTCAGTCTCCTTTGAGCTGTACTCCAGAAGCTCTTCGATCTCCTGGCGGGCGGATTCATAAGCTGTAGCTCCTATCGGTTTAAAACAAATCCCCGCTGCCCCTGAAGGTTTAAGGCCCATATTGCTCTCCAGAGTAATGCTGGCTGTGGAGATTGCAAAGAGCTTGTCACTTTTTGCTTTCGGAAGCCTGCTCCGTCCCATGACTGCATCCATAAAATCCCGCAAACCCATTTTAACCTATCTCCTCTTGAAAAACTCTTCTTCAGCTCTGCCTTATTTAACTCATTTCCTTCTGCATCTTTTCAAGCTGGGCTAACCTTTTTTCCACAGACGGATGAGTGGAAAAGATATCCATAAACGAAGAACCTGAAATTGCGGGGATAATGAAGAAGGCATTCATTCCCTCTACTTTTCGGAGGTCCTCGCTCGGCACTCTTTCCATTAGCCCGCTTATCTTCATAAGGGCAGAGGCAAGATTTGCAGGCTGGCCGGTAATGATTGCCGACCCCCTGTCTGCAGAAAATTCTCTGTAGCGGGAAAGGGCGCGGATCAGCAGGAAGCTGACGACCCATACTGCAATTGAAACTAACCAGACAAGTATAATACCTCCACCTTCCCGCCGCCTATCTCCTCCCATATTTCCGAAGTAAAGGCTGTAGCGGACAATGTAGAAAGCCACTGTTGAGATGAAACTGGCAATCGTCAGGACAGCCATGTCCCTGTTCTTTACATGGCTCAGTTCATGGGCAAGCACTGCCTCAAGTTCGGCTGGAGAGAGCTTGTCCATAATCCCTGTCGTGACTGCAACAACAGCTTTACTCGGGCTCCTGCCTGTGGCAAAAGCATTTGGAACCCGCGTCTGGACAATTGCTACCTGCGGTTTGGGGAGATCGGCTATTGCACACAGCCTGGTGACCATGTCATGCAGCTTCGGTTCTTCGCTTTCAGAGACGATGTTTGCTCCTGTTGTCCAGAGCACCATTTTGTCCGAGTAGAAGTACTGGATGCCCATGAAAAGCCCGATAAATAAAACCATGAAAATCTGAGACGTTCCATAGTAAGAAAGAAATGCCAGGAAAAAGAGATAAACTGCTGCCAGAAGAAACATCGTGAAAAGCATTCGTCCCTGAAGTCCTAAGTCCCGTTCCCATTTTCTTTTCATATGTTATTTCGCCTATCCTGATATTAAGATGATAGATTATATTAAGATGATAAATTATTATAGTCTTTAAATTACTATAATCTTTAGATTATTATAGTATTATTCCACAATTAAATGACAATTAAGTGAAATCAGGTTAAATGAGAATTAAGTCCAGACTAAATAATTAAGTTGATTTGCTACTTAAGTACACATTAAATGAACTTTGAACTTATAGGTGAATTACATGTAGATAAAATACACCTGAATAAAGCTATAAAGACGGATAAATATTCTCATTGACTAAAGCCTATTTTGTTTTTTCATTTATTAACTCTCTTTCGTGAAGATCCAAATAATTTAAATACAATCAATTCATTCTGGTTAGAAATCAAACCATATAAAATCAAACAAATAATTAAGTAAAACACTCACACAAAACATTTTGTGTTGACTTTCACATCTTATTTGCAGAAATTTCCAGATAGAATATTCCTGCTTTCCGTAGAAGGCTACAAAAATGCCATCTATTTTCTCAATCAGACAGTATTTTAAAAACGCACCTTCTTCCTGAGATATTTCGCGGAATTCCTCCTGAACCTGTGCAGTTCAGGATTTTTTTGAAAGAAAACTCATTAACTCAATCTTTCCATAAAAAACATATCAGGTCCTGTCATGCAAAACATACTCTCAGTCAAATCTCTTACAAAGAAATTCGATGATTTTACGGCTGTAAAAGACATCAGTTTTGATGTTGAAACAGGTTCGATCTTTGCTTTTCTGGGTCCAAACGGTGCAGGCAAGTCAACGACCATCAAAATGCTCACAACAGTCCTGAAGCCCACGTCAGGGGAAATAAGCATCAATGGGTTCAATGTGCTTAAAGAACAGGACAGGGCCCGGGCATCTTTCGGGATAGTCTTTCAGGACCACAGCCTTGACGAAGAGCTTACTGCTTACGAAAATATGGTCTACCACGCAGTCGTCTACAAAGTGCTTAAAAAAGAAAGAGCAGAACGAATCCAGAAAGCCCTGGAGATTGTCGGGCTCTGGGACAGGCGGGAAGATTACGTTAAAAAGTTTTCAGGTGGGATGAAGCGCAGGCTTGAGATTGCCCGAGCGCTTGTCCATTACCCGAAAATTCTTTTCCTTGATGAACCCACCGTGGGGCTTGACCCCCAGACCCGAAACTCCATCTGGACCCATATCAAAAACCTGAACGAAGAAAGAAAAATGACGATTTTCCTGACCACACACTATATGGAAGAAGCCGAGGCGATTGCGGACCAGATCGCAATCATTGACCACGGAAAAATAATAGAATCCGGCACAGTTGAAGAAATTAGGAAACGGACAGAAACCGAATCCTTAGAAGAAGCTTTTCTGAAGCTGACAGGCAGGGATATCCGTGATGAGAATAATGAAACTGCAAATAAAATGAGAATGATTCGAGGCATGGGAAGGAGGAACAGGCATTGATCGAGGTAATCTACATCCTCTGGCTCAGACAGCTCAAACATTACTGGCGCTCGAAAGCCAGGCTGCTGGGGTCTCTCGGACAGCCGCTCCTCTTCATGATCACTTTCGGGTTCGGGTTCGGCCCCATGTATACCAGAGCCAGTGGAGGGGCAAACTACATGGATTTCCTTGCCCCGGGAATAGTTTCCATGGCAATTCTCTTTACGGCTATCTTTTCAGGCCTGGAGGTCATCTGGGACAGGCAGTTCGGTTTTCTTAAAGAGACCCTTGTAGCGCCGATTTCAAGGACCGAAATCATGGTCGGGAAAACCCTTGGGGGCGCAACCATAGCCATGATCCAGGGCTTGATCGTGCTGAGCCTGACCTATGTGCTGGGGTTCAGGATTCCCAGCTTCGCCAGCCTTGGGCTGGGGTTAATTTTCATGTCCCTGATAGCCATCTTCTTTACAGGCCTCGGCCTTGCCATAGCCTCAAAAATGAAAGATATGCATGGTTTCCAGTTGATCATGAACTTCCTGATCATGCCCATCTTCTTCCTGTCCGGCGCCCTCTTCCCTCTGGAAAACCTGCCCCCTGCAATTTACTTTATAAGCAGGATCGACCCCCTTACCTACGGCGTTGACGGTCTGAGGGGTGCCATTGCCGGGATGAGCACTTTTGGCATATATAACGACCTGGCAGTGATAGGTGCATTGTCCATACTTGTCTGTGCGATCGGAGCATTGCTGTTTTCGAAGCTTGAGGCGTGACGGGAATGTCAGATGTTGTTGAGTTTTTAGCCCTGGGAGCGTTTCTCGGCCTTGCTGCAGGGACGTCTCCGGGTCCTCTCCTGGCTATAACTATTTCTGAAACTCTGCAACACGGCAAGTGGGAAGGAATAAAGGTTGCAATATCCCCTTTGATTACAGACCTGCCAATAATTTTATCCGTACTGTTTGTTCTCTCACATTTGACAGGTTATAATTCAATTATCGGAATCATTGCTCTTCTTGGGGCATCATATCTGATTCATTCAGGAATCGAATCGCTGAAAATCAAAAAGGACAGCGTTGAATTAAATTTAGAAAAGAAAGATGCCCTTAAAAAAGGAGTTATTGTCAACTTCGGGAACCCGCACCCATATATATTCTGGATCTCCATAGGCGGGCCATTAATTTTGAAGAGTTTAAACACCCATATCTGGGCTACAATCTTATTCATAGCTGGTTTCTACAGCCTGCTTGTAGGCTCAAAAGTGATCGTTGCCTTAATTGTAGAGAAATCAAAATCTTTTATTAACAGTAAATATTACTTTTCTATCATCCGTGTTCTGGGAATTGCACAGATTGTTTTTGGATTGACTTTCATCAAAGTGGGCCTGGATTCATTGAACATCGTCTGATATTTTTATTTACTAGCCGCACACCCGAATTTCACTTCCCGAATTGCGACTCGGGAGCCTACAGTCCTTTTCGCTGCGCTCAAGAGGGCTAATCTATGGGTTTTAGCAGTGAGCTTCGCTCGCTCAAGCGGACTAATTATGGGTAAATAACTTTTTTCGCTTCACTCAAGAAAACTAAATTACGGTTTCTCTTACCTGTGCAACGTCATTCGCCACACAGTGTCGTTTTTGCCACGCTCGACGCAGGAGAGCGGCCTTCCCAAAAAATACAAAAGAGAAGAAGAACAAGAGAAAGAGCCACAAAGCAACCACAAACTAAGAACAACAGAAAAAACCGGTAAGGATGCAAATATAGAAATCTCAAAAACAATCCTCCCTTGAAATCAACACCTTATTCAACACCTTCATGCAGAAAGCCTTCACAAGGGAACTGGGCTCATAAAAATGAAGTTTTGAGAAAACTGAATCTCACAGGTGATAAAATTTGATAGAACTGAATGCAGAAAATGTCTACAATTACCTTATTACCATCGCAAACAGCTCGAAAAATACAATAAGATACAAAGAAATGGAAGAAATATGTGGGCTTGAGCATAACCCAAAAAATTTGCAGCAACTTACAGATGTATTAAACCTTATAGTTGTATACAACAAACTGAAAGGCGAACCTTTCCTGACTGCACTTGTTATAAATAAACACGGAATGCCCGGTGATGGATTTATTAGAACACTGAATTTTGTTAATGTTGATGTGGGCGACAAAATTGCTTTTTTCGTAAAAGAGATCCAGAGGATCAGAAATCATAAATGGGAAAAATGGAACTGGAATATAACTAACTGACTTTTCAATCCATGTTTACTTAAAACGAAATCCTCACATGAGACTCCCACCCGATAAAAGTAAAAAATAAACGCCCTCATACAGAAAGTCTTCACAGGGGAACTGGTCTCATAAAAATACGATTTCACAGAAAGATTGAGAGCTTCAAGGTTTAAAAACTCGTTATTCAGACTTCAAGGCTCTTTTTCAAGGCTCTTTTTCAAGGCTCTTTTTCAAGGCTCTTTTTCAAGGCTCTTTTTTAAGGCTCTTTTTCGAAAGGCCGGTCGCCTGCGACCGGTGAGAGTGTGGGATAATTCAAGAGCTGGTCCCAAACCCCCTTCATTATTTTATAACTAAGCAATCAATTTCAGCCTACTCGGAAAAATGAAGGTTTTATACATTGTTAACAGGACTACATGGTTTTTGAGATATAAGCTGTCAAATTGGTTCCAGTTACTTTTTGATCACTTTCTCTTCTTTTCACACCTTTTTAGCGATGATAAATACGACCAGTTCCGGGAACGTTCACGAAGCGGGCCCGGACAACCAAAAAATAAAAAATGATATTTGGAATTTCATTTTTTATTCGTCAGTGTCCTCTTCTTCAGTGTCCTCTTCGTCGGCATCCTCTTCAGCCAGTTTCCTGTATATTTCTTTTGATTTTGCGGTGTAATCCTCTGCTTCCTCATTCCTGCCCAGTTTCGAGAGCAATTTTGCATACTTTTCAAATGTTTCCGCCTGGTTTATCATATATAGAGGGTTGTCCGGCTCTTCCTCAAGGAGAGCTACATTTATAGCCAGGGCTTTTCCAAAAGCCTGTTTTGACTTATCATATTCCCCGATAAGAGAATACACTTTCCCGGCATCGGCATAATTGATTCCTGCTTTTTCCCGGGTATCAGGATTTTCGGGGTCTGATTCGAGAAGTTTTTCCACAATAGGAAGCAGAGAATCAAAGATTTTAGCCGCGGCCTCAAAATTTTCCAGGGCTTGTTGCAGATTTCCACTCTGGTAGAGAGCTTCGCAGATGAAATGATAGTTTTCCGGATCTTCCGGGTCTTTTTCATACAGGCTTTCAAAGAATTCGAGGGCAAGGTCCAGAGACTCTTCTGCAGCATCATATTTTTTGGAACTGATTAAGTCTACCCCACGGAACTGGACATCAACAGCCAATATTTTTCGTACGGGAAACTGGAGGTTTTCATCGTGCAATACTCTGGAGTAAAGTTCCGTGGCTTTTGAATATTGTTCTCTCTCCAGTTCCGTTTCTCCTACCTCCCCATAAAAGGACCCCAGCTGATACAGGAAATTTGTAAGGCCCTTTATATCCAGCCAGGTCCCGGGCTTATCCCTGACTACCTGCTCCTTGATATTAACAATGCGCCGGTAAAATGGAATGGCATCTCCGTACCTTTCCTGGGCTGCAAATGAATCTCCAAGATTACGCAATGTCCCGACGAGGGCTTCTCGACAGGTTTCATCATCAGGATACAGTCCAGATGCTTTTTCATTTAGGTTGAGGGCTTTTTCGTAGTACTCCCGCGCCGTTTCGAGTTCTGCATCTTCAGGCACCATATCTTCAGGTACTATATCTTCAGGCCCCACTTTCGCATACAGGTCCCCAAGAGTATTGAGAACGTCGGCAATACCCATCTCAAACTCGGTTTCCCCCGGGTTTCCGGAAAGCAGCATTTCGTATCCTTCAATTGCCTTCTCATAGTATTGTTTTGCCGTTTCCAGATCCTCTGCCTCGGCATAGAGACTCCCGACCTGCATTAAGGTGTCGATAATATCCAGTTTGAGGTCCTCGTCCTTCGGGTCTTTTTCGAAGAGGGGCTCATAGATTTCAATTTTATGCATATAGCATTTTTTTGCGTTCTCCACACGATTTATTTTTGCAAAAAGCTTCCCAAGATTTTCAAAAGTTTTTGCAAGTTCAAATTGATAATCCAGGTTATCCGGGAATTTCCCATTCATATTTTCAAAGTTTTTGAGCACCTTTTCATAGTAATAATTTGCTTTTTCGGGATCTTCTGCCCCGGAATAATGGAGTCCAAGTTCTTCGTAAATTTTACCCCTGTTTACAAGAAATGCAGTGTCTTCAGGATTTTTACGTAAGTTGTCTTCTACTATTGAAATGGCCTGCTGGTAAGTTTCATCCATTTTTTCAAGGTACCCCTGTCTTGAATAGAGTTCTCCAAAATACCCATAGGAGAAAATAAGATAATGAAGTGCAAGCTCGTTATCAGGATCTTTTTCAAGAAGGTTTCTGTAAATTCCCTGTAGCTGTTCGTAGATCTTTTTCGCATCTTCAAAAAGCTCATCTTCCAGAAACTCTTCTCCAAGCTTCTTCACAAATGAATCCAACCGCTCTAAAATTTCCGGATTTTCGGGCTGGATATTTAATATTTTCTTGAAAGTTTTCAGGGTACTGTTGACAAGCGGGATTCGCTTTTCAGATTGACCAACAATTAAAAAATAGCCCCTGAAACTCACCAGTGTTTTTAAATAATTCAACAAATACTCAGGATTTTCAGGCTGCTCCGCAATCAGCTTTTCATATACATCAAATATCCCATCAAAATATTTATTCGTGCGTTCATAAGACTCCTCTGCTTCCGAAACACTATCTATTTCTTTAAGAGTATTTCCAATGAGACCAATGGAATTATAAAGAGATTTCTGAGAGGAAGAATCCTGAGACTCATTTAAAAAAAGGCGTGACGAAATCTCCAGAGCTTTTTCATAAAGCGCCAGCGCTTCATATGGCTTATCCGTGGCATCCATAACCTCTCCTTTATGTAGCAGGACACAGCACAAAAGATCCGGACTTTTTGCCTTTTCCGCCAGCTTTTCAGCCATATTAAGCTTCTCAAGGGTCTTTTCATACTTCCCCTTTTCAAAAAAAGAGGTGGCGTTCATCAATTCCCGAACTGTTAAATCTATAAGCCGCCTGGACATGAAGGGATCTTGGAACTCAGAGTATTAGAATTAAGCGTCTCTTCCAGAAGTTCCCGGCAAAAACAGTAAACTTCCTGACCTCTCAGGTAATAGGCACTCGGCATAAATGAACATCTTATCCTTTCATCATTTCCCATCTACAAGAAGCCATTTCCGGATAGGCACGAAAATTCAGAGCGTTTTTTAAGATACCAATGGCAGGTGAGAGTGCGGGATTTTTAAAGCTGGAAATAATCGGCAGCATCGGGACTAAAACAGGCATGAAATAGGGATATGGAAGAATTGGGATATGGAAGAATTGGAATATGAAGAATTGGGATATGAAGAATTAGGATTTAAAATGAGAAAGAGTTAATAAGGAATTAATGTACTAGAAAAGCCTTTTAGAATCTTTTAAAGTGATCCATAAGGTCTGGTCCAATTTTATGTAATTTAGTTCTGTACTCAGTTAATTTATTACTTATTTAAGTCATTACTCACTTAAGTTACCTTAGTCAAGTTACTACTTATTTAAGTTACGTGTCTTCTTTGTACGTCTTCTTCATACATCAGGGACTGACCCTATGGACCAATAATAATTATGTAGTTAAAGGTATAAAAAAACAACGATCGGAAACTTGTTTTTTAGCGGTACTGTGATTTAAAAGCCCGGAAAAACGGGAAAAAGGAAAAAAGGAAAAAAGGAAAAAAAGGAAAAAGGAGCTACAAAATTACAGTCTTTCCTTGTTTTCCGTGTTTTCCGGGTGAGCTCATCGTAAAACCGATTTTATTTTTCAGTCGCCTTTGCACGCTCTTCTTTGGTCATATTAGCAAGGCGTTCAACTTCTTTTATGTCAAGTCCGAGGCCCTTAGCCACCCGGGTTCCATAGTCGGGGTCAGCCTTGAAGAACAGAGCTTTCTGCCTTATTACCCGTAAAAGAGAAAAATGACTGTTTTCCAGATACTTTTTGGTCACTTTTTCCGATTTAAACAACTTTTTTGCTATGATAAAGACCACAAATGCGATAATAATGAAGGTTATTAATTCCCCCAGATAAGCTCCCCAGCTAAGTACTATTGGCCCGATTTCAAGCGTTGCTGTCCTCCAGGCCCCGCCAGGGATAAGGGTATGATAATCGGCATGATGATGTTATCCACAACTGTTTCCGAAGATAACAAGTAATAGGAGCAACAATACAAAGTAATGGGGGGATTGATCCAGATGCAAACCAAAGTTCTTGTGGCTTATGCTTCTAAGTATGGTTCAACGCAGGAAGTGGCCGAGGCAATTGCGGCTACATTACGCGAAAGTGGTCTTGCGGTAGATCTTGAGCCCATGAAAGAAGTAAAGACCCTTAATGAATACACTGCGGTTGTGCTGGGCGCGCCAATCTACATGCTCCACTGGCACAAGGAAGCAAAAAGTTTTCTTTCGCGGCATCGTGAAACCCTCACGAAGCTACCAGTGGCCATTTTTGCATTAGGCCCATTTCATGATGAAGAAGAGGAGTGGAAGGAAGTACGTGCCCAGCTCGATGAAGAGCTTGCGAAGTTCCCATGGCTTAGACCTATCGCTATAGAAATATTTGGCGGCAAGTTTGATGAGAAGAAGCTACGCTTCCCTGACAACATAATTGTCAGGCTGCCGGCAAGCCCCTTACACAATATGCCAGCAATAGACATCCGGGATTGGACGGTGATCCGTGCCTGGGCAAGTAACCTGGCCGCACAGTTTCAGCCTGCTTTGCCACACTAAAAAGAATTAAAAAAAGATTTGAAAATAGAAAAAAGATTTGAAAATAGAAGAGTGAATAAAGTGTTCGACTGAAAGAATTCAAACCTGGAATTCGAGTTCAAGCCCCACAGGACAGTGATCCGAACCTGTGATTTCAGGGTAAATCGGGGCAGCCTTTACATTTTCCCTGAGGTTTTCGCTGACGAAAAAATAATCCAGGCGCCAGCCAACGTTTCTTTCACGGGCCCGGGTCCTCATTGACCACCAGGAATAGTTTCTACCTTCGCTGTTGAACATGCGGAAGGTATCAAGATATCCGGCTTCAAGGAATTTATCCATCCAGGCTCTTTCTTCGGGGAGGAAGCCAGAAATAGTCTCGTTTTCTCTGGGGCGGGCAAGGTCGATTTCTCTGTGGGCTGTATTGACGTCCCCGCAGATGACAAGCTTTTTGCCTTCGGCTTTAAGGGCATTTGCGTAATCAAAAAAGGCGTCGTAAAAGGCCATTTTGTATTCCAGGCGTTCCTGGGAGGCTTTGCCATTTGGGAAATAGATGTTCATCAGGGTGAAATTATCATAATCAACTCTGAGAAAACGGCCTTCCCTATCAAACTCCTCAATTCCCATTCCGGTTTCGATGTTCAGGGGTTTTTCCTTTGAAAACGTCCCGACCCCACTGTAACCGCTTCGTTCCGCGGAAACAAAATAATTATAGTAACCGGGAATGTTTTTTACTTCTCGGGGGAGCTTTTCCAGGGAGGCTTTTGTTTCCTGGATGCAGATTACGTCGAATTTCTGATCCATCAGCAAATCCAGAAAGCCCTTTTTCATTGCAGCCCGGAGACCGTTCACGTTCCAGGAAATAAGGTTATAATGTTCCGGCATTTTTACCTCTTTATTTTTACCTATTTTATTCCATCTCTACTCTTTTTTACCTTTTCAGCTGGATTTTTCAGATCATATCGATATAAAGTTATTCAGGATTGAACATAAGGTCATAGAGCCGTAAAGAAGTCATTGATTCAGAAGTCATAGAGCCGTAAAGAAGTCATTGATTCAGAAGTCATAAAGCCGTAAAGAAGTCATTGATTCAGAAGTCATAAAGCCATAAAGAAGTAATTGATTCAGAAGTCATAGAGCCGTAAAGAAGTAATTGATTCAGAAGTCATAAAGCCATAAAGAAGTAATTGATTCAGAAGTCATAAAGCCATGGAATCATCTGATTTACTATGAAATTATCCGGAGTTTCAG
The DNA here is from genome assembly GCF_000979295.1 of Methanosarcina sp. 1.H.T.1A.1. NCBI lineage: Archaea > Methanobacteriati > Methanobacteriota > Methanomicrobia > Methanosarcinales > Methanosarcinaceae > Methanosarcina > Methanosarcina sp. 1.H.T.1A.1. The sequence goes on from NZ_JJQY01000094.1 coordinate 16,954, forward strand.
TAAATAAAAGCTTCTTTAAACAGCTTCCTGCATAAACTGAGTGAAAAAAATAAAATAATACTTCTGATAATTATTATAAGTATATATTTAAGCATATCCTGAAGGCAGTTTCAAGAGCGTTGAATAATAAGTGAAATAAATAAGGAAGTCGTATGGATTTAATACGGATTATATGTGGAATGCTTGCAGTTGCACTTTTTTTGGGCATCCTTACCTGTGGGACTCAGGACGAACCGGCAGTAATTGCGGAAGAACTCGAAGATAAAGCCGTAGGCGACTCTCCCTCAGGAGTAAACGGAAAAGCTCTGGCTACAAGAGAAAACACAACAGGAGAACAGGCTGTCCTGGGACCTGCGCCGCCAGACTCTCTTATTCTTGCAAAAGGGGAGAGTAAAATGGCAGCTGAAAGGAGAAACATCGAAAATAAAGTAAGGGCTACAGTCAGACTTATTGAGGGACAGGGAGAAAAGCTCTTTCCTGCATTCAGAGAAGAAGATTCACCCTGGTACAATCATGACTTCTATATTTTTGTATGGACAATAAATGGGACTCAGTTAGTCTGTCCTCCGGACAGGGGGAGTGAAGGAGAGGACATGGGAAGGCTTCTGGACGCAGACGGCAAGCCCATAGGTGAGCTCTTCATAGAGACAGCCCTGAGCGAAAATGGTGAAGGCTGGATAGATCACAGCTGGCAGAAGCCAGGAAGTTCCGAGCCTTCCCGCAGGTTCACCTTCGTTAAAAAGGCTACCTTTGAAGGAAGATCTTACATAGTTGGTTCAAGCTTCTATGCGGATGACTATATCCTTTGCAGGAACCTTAGCGAATGCACGTATCTAGAAGAGCCTGGAAATATCCGTGTCGTGGAACTGCTGAACCCCGGAAATATTAATAGAAACCTTGACCTGAACTACAGCATAGCTCATTCGGTTATCGAGCCGGGAGAACATATAGCTCCCCACCTGATGAAAAATCCGGAAGTTCACTATATCCTTGAAGGGGAAGGTATCCTCTATATTGACGGAATCCCGGTTGAATTGTGTAAGGACCAGCTCATATACATCCCGGCAGGCGCGATTCAAACTACATACAACACCGGAAACACTACCCTCAAATTGCTTGCCATAAACCAACCCGGATGGTCAGAGAAAAACACTAAAGTTTTTGAATAAGAGTAAAGTTTTTGAATAAGAGTAAAGTTCTTGAATAAGAGTAAATCCCGATATCCATCGGGATAACCTTTAAAGGAACTCCGGGTCACTCTCGTATATAATGCACAGCCCCCAGCCGTCGAGGCTGCCTTCATTTCCTTCTTTTAGGTCTGCGACCTTCAGGGTCCAGACTCCTTTCATCTCTTTATTCACAGCAGGCAGCAGGAACTCGTCAGATTCGGTACTGAACGTTTTTTTGAGATATTTTCTGCCGTTTCCGGCTCTGTTATGCAGTACCAGTTCCTCCCCGGAAGGCATGACAAGTACGGCTTTCAGCTCTACTATCGAAGGATGGGTAATTTCCAGAGACACACCGAGGTTTACTATTTTTCCCCTTCTTTCTATCTCAATGAGACTTTCGATACCTTCCGGGTCATTATCTGGAACTTTGAGGAAGGGAAAAATCTCCCTTTTAAGTTCTTCCTTTTCTACCTTCTGCACCAGAAATTTAATTCCCCAGCTGTGGAAAAAACCTCTATTTTCCTTTGAAAGATCTGCAACCATAAGAGTCCATTTCCCCCAGACACGTTCTCCTATGCAATCCCTGAGGCCAGGAACTGAGCCCGAGTTATATGTTCTGAGAAGGCTCCTGTCCTTCCTGGCAAGCCGATCATGCAAGACAATGTGTTTTCCCACAGGTGTAAACAGTGTAATCCTGAGATCCCTGAGATAGGAGTGTTCGATATTTACACTGACACGGATGTCTTTTATAAGCCCGTCTTCCGGAACATAAATGGAACTCAGGACTCCTTCAGGGCTCAAATCCGGGATAGGGACCCCGGAAAAAACTTCCTTTTCAACAAGAAAACGGTCCATCATGTCTTCTGCAGGCTTTCCAAGACCAACTGCAGCCCAGGCATTTTTGATTGCAGCGTACTCGGATCCTTTTTCGCCATACAGCTGGCGGCAGGCGTTCAAGAGGGCATACCTGGCTTCCCGGAACGTCCACCTGCTAAGGGTCGCACTGCACAGGTATGCGGTAAGGGCGAGGTAATAGATCTTTTCGGCTTTAGCCCTGGAAATTCCTTTGACTTTTATCCCATAGTGGGTCCCACCCTCAATGGTCAGGTAAGCAGCCTTGTTAGGGATTCCACTGTTGTAATGAATATACCCGGCCTGATTCCTGTGAAGGTCAGGGATCTCTCCGGGAGCAAGCCGCATGTAATTGTCAATGTGGTCAGGCTGCCCGAACCTTGGAGGATCGGAAAGGTCCCTCAAGGCATCTCCTGCATGGAAAGGGGTGTAAACTCCTTCCCCGATTTCCCAGTTCGTTATCTTTTCTCCGTTTGAGATAAAAACTGCAAAAACATCTGCAAAGGACTCATCAAGAGCTCCGGCTTCTTCACTGTACACGAATCGGGCTGTCTGGGCAGCAACGGCATGGGTAAGTTCATGAGCTACGATGTCGAGTGCAAACGCCATGGGTCTCCAGCGAAAACCATCCCCGTCCCCGAAAACAAGCTGTTTGTGGTAGTCGCTCCAGAAAGAATTGTTGTAGTTCCGCTGAAAGTGAACCGTAGAAACGAGAGGAGAACCCCTGTTATCGTAGCTGTCCCTTCCGAAATTGTTTTTGTAGTAATCGTACACTATGCCCATATTTTCATGAGCTGCCCGGGCTACTTCATCCACAGCCATCTGATCTTCGGGCAGCAGTTCTCCGGGCAGGAATGCCTCGTTTTTCGCAGTGTAGGTCTTTCGAAAAATGGCGGACCGTATCTGGGAAAATTTGTAAAGCTGCTCGCCGGTATGGGCATCAATGAAATGGAACTTCCCTGCGAACCCTTCGGCAAATATGGACTCAATCTGCCACACCAGATGAAGCTTTTTCAGGTGGAGTTTTTTCATGGGAAGCTGAATTTCACCGTTCCGAAAAAGCATCAGCTTTGAACGGGGAACCACTACAGCTTGTTCTGAGCCAATATCCCGGAGAACAATTGCAATAGCTTCTTCTCTTTTGATTTTTGGCTCAAGGGCAACAGGTGCCTCTGTCACGCGAAAGTCCTTGTATGCGATGACCTCCCCTGCGGGGTTTATGTGGACCTGGACAGACCCTTCGAAAACCGGGATGCCTTTTATGTGCTGGAGGAAAATAACATGGTGAAATCCGGAAAAATCGGTCTCGGCAGTGAAAAGTTTTAGGCTCTCGTCAAGCTCGGGCTGCATGTCCAGAAGCTGCCTGTAGTCTTCCAGAAATTTTCTTGCTATTTCTTCGAGGCTTTTAACTGAGGGTCTTGAAAGAGTGCCCTTGATGAATTTCGGAATTTTCATCCCGGAATCCCAGAAAATTTCCGATTCAGGGTCTATTTCCTTTAATCTCTCGACAGCTTTGGTTTGCTTCTCATTGAGTCCCACAATATTTGCCACATATCTTATTTTCCTTCTCAGTATATTTTCTTTTCATCCTGAAGTAATTAGTGAACAACTTATCCTGAGCTTAGCGAACAACCTGTCTTGTTACGCTCTACACGGGAGAGAAGCCCTTCCCACGAAAAAAAGAAGAAAAAAATAGAAAAAGTGAATCTTTGAATATTTCTGAAACAATAATTCTATAAAAGGAAGTAAATGAAGTATGCTTCAGTCTTAAACTTCTGTTTAGACAGAAGTTTGGACAGAAGTACGCATTAATAATTCCTTCAAATTAAAGTGTTCATAACCCCCGTACTGTGCAGGGAAGTCATTTATTGCAAGCCAGAAGTCTCCGGTTTCCGGATATGCAACCAGGCTCCACATATTAGCTATATGTGCTTTAAATGGCCCCACCGGTTCTTTTGCTTTATATGAAAAATCAGGATACAATGCACAAATAGTACAGAGGATATTATTTGTCCAGGACGGGAAGAATTTGTCACGGGTCAGGCGGGTATAAGGATCATAGCAGTCGCTTAAGATTTTAATTGCATTTTCAACCGTAATACTGCCATAATATTTGTGAATCAACTGCTGATAGCGTTCAAAACGGCTGGGCGCCTGGACATAGAAGTTATAAGGCTCTTTCAGACTGTTCTGCCAGTTTTCGATAGTTGAGATGTCCTTAAGCTGGTTTACCAGGACCTGATCGGCTACCATGTTATAACCGGAATAGCCCATCCAGCCCGGATAGCAGTTGGAATGGTTCGTCTGCCACAGGGCTTTAACATCCTGAATCGGATAACGGCAGCATACATTCCGGGAAGAGGTTTCTACCACGACTGCCTTTTTAGCCTTTGCATCAGCTACATGGTAGGCAATCCCGGCACAGCGAGGATGCTCCTGGAAAATCCTGATTGCGTCTTCCACCGTCCGCGCATGAGTCAGCAGCAAACGAGTAAATATGGCGATCCCGCAGCCTTTCATGCTCTCATACTGCATGGAGTTTAACTGGGTCATCATTGCGAGGCCGTCCGCATTTATACCCCCGTCCAATCCAATCATACCCGGATAGGTTAAAAAAGCGTGTCCAATCCCGTCATCCGGACTGGCTACGACCAGTATCCGGTTTGGCAATTGTTCCGGCATATTGAAATTGTCTTCATTTTTTCCGAAGATCAGTTTTCCATCGCCTCCAGCCCATTCCCCCCAGGCACAGAAACTGCTGCAGCCCCCGCCAGCCGGTTTTATTGCGTTTTGCGGGGAACTTCTCTTATCCTCAATTTTATTAGCAAGCTGGTTATCCCCCTGATTTTCACCCTGCCAGTAATCAGGATGGCAGTAAATACACCACTGGTCATAATTGGTATTCCAGAGCAGGATCTGATCAAGGGTTACATTTACTCCGGCATCTTTAGCCCCATCAGCAATTCCTTTCATTTCTTCTTTGAATTCCGGCGGTAAAAAAGGTTCAGCCGCCTTTTGCCCCAACCATAAGATTTCCTCGGCTTTCTCCAGGTCCGACCCGGTCTGTGCAGCAACATAAGCGGCCGTGGCTAAAAGGGTCCTGTTGACCATCAAGTCTATTTTATCTGCAAGCAAATAACCATGCTGATAGCCCATTTCATATGGCTTGCCTTTTAGATGCAGGACCTTGACTCTGTTTATCTCCTCAAAACATGCTTTTTTAAGAATGTCATTTTTGTTCATTAGTAAAATATATTTTCTTAAATTATTTAAGACTGTTTGTATAAGGAGTTTATGAATTAAATTAATGAGTGCCCACTTCCGGACAAGCGATAGTCCCAGCTGAAAACAATTTCATTCAGGAGGCATGAACTCCATAAGAAGCCCCCAGCACACCGATAAAAAGACTAAGATATAGAAAATTACCACTGCAAATTTGTCAATACTCTCAACCCACTGCAAAACTCTGGTCCAGAGCAGGGAAAAGAAGATAGCTGAGAGGTAGGCAAGAGGAGAAGTCCACCCGAAGAAGGAAAAAACAAGATAAAGCTGCGCAAGCGCAAAAAAGCCCATCCCCGCAGGAAAAGATGGGTAAACGGAATACATGCCTGCAAAATCAGCACCTGCCGTGTAAAGGAGGTGCGGAACAAGAGATACGGATGCAAAAACCAGAAACTGCCAACTTTTTAGAGTCTTCTTTAAGGATTTCATCCTCCGCCTGCGCCTCATATACTCCCCCTAGAATTCTAGGGGTTTATCGTATATTTCGTTTCCTGCTAGGTTGGAAACAGCATTTAAAAGTTCCACTACAGGCAACAAAAAACAACACAATAACCTGACAAACAAAAAGCTTCGAGAAAAGAAAGAAAATTAAAGAAAAAATTGAAGTGAAAAAGGAGTGAACCAGATTAATCAGGATACAGGGTTTTTCAAAAACAGACGCTTAGACTTAGAAGAATTTAATCCGGCTTAAAAAATCGTGGATAAACTTAGGCCTCTCAATCTGGTTCCAAACTCTCAGGCAAAGAATTTCCACAAGATACGCAGAATCTTCCAAGGAGATTAATTAACCGACATCAGGCAGTTTAAATTCCGCAATCACCGGCGCATTGTCGGATTCCGGATACTTGGTCTCTGTTGCAAAGGCGACAGATTCGTCATGCAGCAGCTCGTTATGCACCTCGGAACTCTTATAGTGCGCCGGCATACTTCTAGAAACAAGCAGGTGATCAAGCATCCTCTTTTTGCCCTCTGGTGAATCGAAAAACGAGCAGATGTGATAGTCAGTTTACAGGACAGCATGACATGCTTTGCCAGCCCTCGTTACCCTTATTTTCGACCTTCTCCGGATGGCTTCCACAGGCACTTCATCGAAGTCAGCATTTAAATCCCCACAGACCACGATCCAGTCTTCCAGGTATTTTACATGAGCTGGTAGAAAAATTAAGACGAGTGTAAAAATCAAAGTTGCGCTGGCGCACCCCGCTGCAAGCAGGCTGTCCGACAATTACCTTAGGTAATTGAGGTTTCTGCTTTGAATATATCAATTATTATATAATATTCTACTAATTTTTTGATTTATGGTTTTTATTAAATCTTTAAAGAATCAAGTTTGGACTTTACCTCCAGATATCCGAGATCTTATTCCTTCAGATCATATCTGCTATTTGGTTGAGTCTTTTGTGGATGAAATGGATTTTAGTGAATTTGAAACCAGGTATGACGGTTCTGGACACCCTGCTTATCATCCTTGCATAATGTATAAGATTTTGATTCAATCTATGCTTGATAGAGTTCGATCATCGCGAGCGGTAGCTCGCAATGTTCGAGAAAATATAGTTTACATGTATTTAGCTGAAAACCTACAACCTGATTTTAGAACAATCAGTGATTTCAGAAAAGAAAATGAAAAATTGATTACTGCAATGTTCAAAAACACAGTTAAGGCAGCCAAAGATTTAGGAGTAATAGGTCTTGAACAATAGGGGAATTAAATCAGTCAGAAATGAATTTAATTTGGTATGTACAGCAGTTAACTTAAAGAAAATATGGATTTACTCAAATAAAAATGAGATCATTAGAAACAGAAATGGAATTAATGGAACTTTTCACTTTTAGACTTGAGTAATCAGGAATAGAAAACAAATCTCTCATAAAAAAGTTCCAATTTACCAGCAGACGATATTATTTCATTACTAACAGTAATTGTCGGACAGCCTGCAAGCTAGCGGGGTATTCGACTGAAATAAAGCAACTAAAAAGTAACTTGCAACAAACGTGCGAATTTTTGTACGAGTTTTTTCAAGGACATTGCTTTTACCTGTAACTGATTGCAAGCCCCCTTTTTTTGATAGTGCCGTTGTCCCTTTTAGCCGTATCGCTTACCTTTAAGCTCCATTCTCCTTCACAGGACCTTCCGACGAGGAGCTGAAAAGCTCCGGGTTTTCATGGAAACTGAAACTCTCTATGATATCCTTCTTGCCCCCTCGGATCTTGCCTGCCAGAATTATTTTATCTCCTCGAGGACTTTCGAGTATAACTTTCAGATCTCCTCTCCAGTTATATTTAATGTCAAGGTTTACTTCAATATCCTTGATAGGAGCGGAAACTGGAAACACGATTTATTTCCACTTCCCCCAAGTCAGGTATTGGCTTTTGAATGCGGTGTTCCATGTAGAGCACCTGCAAGAGGCACGACACTTTCTTTTATATGCGCAAGCGCCCTGTGAGCATTGATGCGACCGTGTCCGTACAGGGGAGAGTGATCGTTAACATATCCACCGTTTTCAGCATCAATTCTATCCGCAGTATCCATCATGATTTGCTTCACTTCAGCCGATGTGAGTTCATGATTAAGAGAAAGCATGAGAGCGGCAAGCCCGGCTGCCAGCGGAGTGGCACTGGAAGTTCCTCCAAAGGAATAGGTATACTCCTCAAACGGAGAGTAGCCTTTACTTCCAAACCGGTCTGTGGTCAAAATGCCCTTCCCACGGCTAAAAGTAGAGTCATTTGAAGGAGCACAGATGGATATTTCCGGGCCATAGTTGCTGTAAAGGGAACGCTGATCCCGGCTGTTAGAAGCTGCCACTGCAATTACATCCGGGTGCAGGGCAAAGCCCTGGTAGGAAATTTTCCCGTCTTTAACCCCATCAAGCGGACGCTCCTCATTTCCGGCTGCAAAGAGGATGACACAACCTTTTCCGTTTCTCCGGCCATTAGTTGCAGCTTCATGGATGATTGCATGTACCTTGGATGAGAGTGGGAAATACCAAGATTGAGCTGCCCAGCTGCAGCTGATCACATCTGCATTGTGGTCGATCGCATACTGGAAAAGATCCACCAGCGACTGGTCATTAAGCCACATTGACGTCCTGATCGGCATAAAAGCACAACCTGGAGCCAGACCCACAACACCTATTCCATTTTCTTCTGCAATTGCCACCCCTGCACATGCAGTGCCATGGTTATCCTCTTCAAAAACAGGCCTGGGATCGGCATCTCCCTGCCCGAAATCCCAGGGGTCAACTACTTTTCCCTCACCCTTGAAATCTGGGTGGTCCAGTTCAAAACCGTCGTCCATTATGCAGATCCTTATTTCCCTGGATCCGCGGGTATAGTCCCAGGCTTCTTCAGCTTTCACGTCAGCGTCGGCGACCAGCCGGGGTTCATCGCCCCTATTTTTCAGATGCCACTGTTTTGGATAAAGAGGATCACCTGGGACATATTTTAAAGAAAGCTTAAAAGCCAGATCAGGTTCGGCAATTTCTATTTCATCTCTTTGCTGCAACTCGGCCGCAATTTTCAGGGGATTTTCCTTCGAAGCTTCCGTAAGACGGACACTATAACCGCTTTCCATGTACCCGAGTTCTTCCAGAACTTTCAGGCCAAACTCATTCAGTATCTCTTCTCTTTTTTCTGTACTGACCCCGGGCTTAAACTGGATTGTAAGCATCCCTGTCGGTATCACATATCCTTCTGGAGTCTCGTCTATGGAATACATGTGGGTTATAACATCGCATTTCGGAGCCTTTCGAAGTTCATCCATTGTCTCTTCCAGTTTGCCGGGTTCTTTTACGGTAAAAACATCCATTTTTTCCACGACAAGAGACTTTAGATGCTTCACTTCAGACTTCGGGCGGCCGCAACAAGCTTCAAGTGCGGCTTCATCCGAAGCTTCTCCTTCTCTCAAGCGTACTGCAAATTTTTCTGGCAACTTTTTAAACTTTACGTCCTTTCCACCTCTTTTTAATGTAATCTCTTCCATTGATTGTCCCCCATTTATCTTATTACATAGTATCAAATTTATAATTGAGTATTATATATGATTGATATTATATTAGACGATTGTGAAGAAAGGTGTAAAACTTGAAAGAGTAGTTTATCTCCTAAATACCACGAAAAACTTCTGGAAGCCGAAAAAACAATCCAGAAGAAAAAAATCTACGTAATGATTCAGGCATTCAGGATTCTCAACAAAGGTCACCCCAATAAAGAAGAGAGGAGCCTGAAAAACAGAGAAAGTATTTCGCAGTTTTCTAGAGATTAATTAACCGTTATCTGGCAGTTCGAATTCAGCAACCACCGGCGCATGATCAGATTCCGGAAACTTCGCTTCTGTCGCAAAGGCTACCGATTCGTCATGCAGCAGCTCGTTATGCACTTCAGAACCCTTATAGTGTGCCAGCATACTTCTGGACACCAGCAGATGGTCAAGCATCCTCCCTCTACCCCGGTGGTAAAGCGAAAAACGGGCGGATTCGGGTATGCTCATTTCACAGGGAAGCATTACGCGCCTTGCCAGCCCGCCGTTGCCCGTATTTTCAACCTCCCCCCGGATTGCTTCCACAGGCACCTCATCAAAGTCCGCATTGAAGTCCCCGCAGACCACGATCCAGGCATTTTCATCTGCATCGAACAGCTTATCAATCAGCATCCGGGTTTCAAGGGCCTGCCCGACTCTTTTCATGGAAGAGATGAAAAAACCCTCTGCCCAGCCGGAGGCGGTCTTCCAGGTATACTGGTCCAATTTCTGGCCTTCAATGTCCGAGGGCAGCCGGGATTTCAAATGGAGGTTGATAACGTCCAGTACCCTGTCCTCAATACTGATCCGGGAATGAAGGATCGGCCTCTCCCAGGTAACCGTGATGGTTTTTTGCTCTTCTCCTTCGGCCCTCTCCGCTGTTACTATCCTGTAATGCGGGGCAGGAGCATAATAGTGCCTGTACTGGTGGTGCTCCTGAATCTCGTAGCGGCTCAGGATTACAAGATTGCGCTCATTGCAGACCTGTGACCCGTCCCCGGTCATGGTGGAAACCCTGTGAAAACCCGCATAAGGGGTCTCGCGGAGGAGGACATCCAGAGCCAGCAGCCGGCGAGGGTGTCCTGTCTCTTCTTGTCCGTTGACCTCCTGCAGGCAGAGGATGTCGGCATTAAGCCGGAACAGTTGCGGACGAATCACGGCGATGCGTTCTTCCAGTGTCGGTTTCTGGCCGGGCTTATCGTCAAGGTTTTCGAGGTTGAAGGTTGCTATGCGTAGTTTCAATGTGTTGCCTCCTGAATATGAACTGGAACCTGGGACTCAAGATATGTGGAATTTTCATATGGAGGTCCCAGAAAAATTCACATTCCAGATCGAGACTTTTTAATAATTCTATCATTTGTTTTAAAGAGTTGAGACCAGATCGATTTCCAGGGCATCCATCACTCTTGATAAGGCAATCCCATAGGTCCAATTTTCCTGGGCATACCCGGTACGCAGTTTCTCCTGCCATCCTCCCCATAAAAGTCCCACAGGGTTCAATTGAGGCGTATCCATTACAATCAGGCTTCCGCTATCCCCGTGTGTGGAAAAGGGTACTCCGTCATCTCCAACAATCAGCAAATCCGTATAAACACACGCATCCCTTTCGTCATAAAACTCATATCCAAAGGCCACAATCGTTCCACGGCGCAAACCTGTAGTACGGCCCACACGTAAAACCCTCTGGCCAATAATCGACATATCATCAAGAGAAATATTTTTCACCGGACCTAGCTGACCCACCCCCATCATCTGAGGATTAATGTCTGCCTGGTTAAAATTAGAAGCCAGCCGGACAAAGGCACAGTCTGCCCGTACAAAGGCATTCGGTTCGTCAACCCAAGGCCCGTACCATTCCTGGTCTTCAACGTATTCGATAACTTTTTCAGTAGTGCCTAAATGCGTCCCCCAGGGTACCGGATGGAAGAGCTTCTTGCCCGGTTCGATGCCCACGTGCTGATTGGTCAGGAATCCGAGAGTCCCGTCCGACCTTTTTCGTGCAAAAGCTCCGAGAGTTCCCAGACTGTATTTTCCTATTGCCTCATTTACCCAGTGAGATACCTGAGAGCCGCACCAGACCTGGTCGTCCCATCCCCGAAGCTTTTCTACGAGTTCATCTGCAGCTTCAGGCACTTCTTTTCCGTATTCGGCTTTTCCTCCCTGCACCACGTCAAGCATACACCACAACCCATCCGGCCCTTCAAGTTTCTCCGGTATCAACTGGGACTCCGGAATCCATTTCGGGTTGACTTTCAACGGAACAAACACTAGAATTGCAGGCTGTCTGCTCAGTAACTGGCCTTTTCTCCTCTTGAATCCAAGTGCTGTTCCAAGATTGTCGTTAATGGAATCAAGGAATTCCCTGTTGTGTGCCCGTATGCGCATCAGGTCTCTTAGCGAGTTTGCTTCTGGCGTATTTATTCCCCCTCTATCATTAATAATTTCTTCAATTGGTTCTGACGTTTTTTCATTGAAAATCCAATGAGCAGTAAAATCACATCTATTGACAGGCAACTATCGGCCGGCCTGTGCTGATTGAATTTCAGGGATTTGATATCCCTATAGCAGGCCCCCTTCCATTATGATTTTGAAGCTCCGTCATCCTGCGACTTGAGCCGATCCACCCCAGGCAAAAACTTTGCTGCATTTTCAGGAGGCAAATTCTTATCCGCAAATTCCTGTGTCTGATGGTTCTTGTTGAAGGATTTGCAGAAGTGCACATATAATCTTTAAATGTGTCTCCTTCTATCAGTTCACCATATTCACATATGATTACTTGACCATCCCCTCAAATGAATTGAATGAGAAAAAGAAAGAAAAATCTTGAATTTCAGCCTGAGATCAATAGTATACACTGATCACGGAAGTTGTCATCGCCCCTTACACACTCCTTAACATATCCCCGACAGAAGTATTTGGATGCCACCCAAATATATAGTCTTACAATTATATATGAATTCTTATGAAAAAATAGGCTCAAGACTGTTTCACGAACAAAAAACATTAATCCCATGCCGGATATCCTTCAATTCCAATGTACAGAACAATCCGGGTTCCTCCTGAAAAAGGGGAAGAAATGAAGGAAAGGGCAAAAGCAGAAAATTTCCTGGACAGCACCCGAAAAATTCGAAAAATCCAAACCGAGGAAGGCATTTTTCTTGAGATCCCGCTCACCGAAACTGCAGGCGAGAAAGTGGGAGATTTTCCGGTAATCGAGCAGGAAAACCCCGAATTCATGGAAAAACCGAAATCACTTAAAGAATACCTGAAAGGTTCCCTATCAGAATCAGAGCTGGAACAGGTCCCTTCGAGCTGGCATATCCTGGGAGACATCATCATCGTCTGCATCCCCAAAACTCTTGAAAGTAAAAAAATGAAGGTTGCAGAAGCCCTGCTTTCCATGTATCCTAAGTGCAGAAGCGTTGTCAGAGACTTCGGGATCGGAGGGCAATTCCGCCAGCCAAAAAGGGAACTCCTACTCGGGACCTCCACAGAAACAGTCAACAAAGAACACGGCTGCCTTTTCAAGCAGGATGTAACTAAAGTGATGTATTCCAAAGGGAACCTGGAAGAGAGAAAAAGGATGAGAAAAATAGGAAGCGGGGAAGTTGTCGTGGATATGTTCGCAGGAATAGGATATTTTTCGATTCCCATGGCTGTCCACGCCAGGCCGAAAAAAATCATCTAGATAGAAATAAACCCTGAATCCTTTACCTACCTTAAGGAAAATATCAGGCTGAACCATGTGGAGGATATTATTACCCCGGTCCTGGGAGACTGTTCACAGGCCACTCCTGAAGGGATAGCTGACAGGGTGCTAATGGGTTATGTGGGGACAACACACCACTATCTGGAACCGGCTATCCGGTCGCTCAAAAAAAGCGGGGGGATTTTGCACTACCACGAAACCGTGCCGGAAAAACTCGCAGAAACGAGACCCGAGGAAAGGATCAGAAAAGCTGCCGAAAAGCTCGGAAAAAAAGTCGAGATTCTGGGAAGCCGTAGAATCAAAAAGTATTCGCCCGGAGTCCTGCATGTGGTCGTGGACGCCCGGATATTCGAATGAAGCCCTCCTTTAACTCTGTTTAGTAAAAAGACAACTTCTCACCCTACCTTATGTGGAGAGCCTGATACGACACTTACATCCATGTCAAGGATCTTCCTGTAAATGTTTCTTTTTTGCACTATGGGCCACCACCCATAAAGAAAAACATAAATAGGCTCCCACATAGCAACCCAGCCAATGATAGTCAGGCCTTCAGAAAGCATGGTCTTTAGCAGCCCACCTTCAAAGGTTGAAAGAAACCTGATCATAAGCAGGCAGAGAAAAAGGAAGGTAAGGGCAATTGCCATGTTTCTTCTCCCCCGCTGAAGAAGTCTTCTCAGGTCTATTTCCGTCAGAACTTTCTTATAAAGGAAATGGTTCCTGATCGCTTCTTTAAGAGTACGCTCCGTTTCGCGAGTAAATTCGGAAGGGGGAACATAGATCAAAATTTCAAGAGGCTTTTTTAAAGGAAATTCCCCAACTATATTATAAATATACACTTCTGCTTCTTCGTCAAGCTCTTTTTCATGAAACGGAGCAGGATCAAATGAATTAAAGAGTTGCAGCATGCTGCTCAGTTCAAGTTCAATTAAGAGCTTTCCTTCGCGCTCTCTGTAAAGGGCTTCCGTCCCATAAGGGGAAAAATCCACCCTTCTGACCATTTTTGATCTACCTTATTTGATCTGTTTTTTTGATCTGCTTTTTTGATATAACTTTTTGATCTACCTATAAAACATTTTTAAATTCACTGAAACATCATTTAAATTATCATTATGTAATATATAAGGCTTTACTTTCCGAATTTCAGATATTAAGTCATTCAGGGAGCTTTTTTTGGCGTAAAACGATACCCTTGAGATCTCTCCCCTGCTGGAGACCTTTTCCCAATGTAGACATCCATGTGTACAATTTTTTCGTAAATGTTACGCCTGTGGACAATCGGCCACCAGCCGTAGAGGAAAGTATGTACCGGCTCCCACATTGCAACCCAACCGATGATAAGGAGCCCCTCAGAGAAAAGAGTGTTCATCAGGTTTTCTTCAAAAGCCGAAAGCAGCCGGATCACGAGCAGGCAGAGAAAAAGGAATGTAAGGGCTATTACAAGGTTTCTTCGCCCCTGATAAAGCAACCTTTTCAGTTCGATTTCGGTAAGGAGTTTTTTGTAAGAAAAATGATTTTTTATAGCTTCTTTAAGGTCGGTTTCTATTTCTGCACCGACCTCGGAAGAAGGAAGGTATATCATGATTTCAAGGGGCTTTCTCAGGGGAAATTCGTCTACAGCATTATAGAGGTATTCTTCTGCATCCAGATTAAGCTCTTTTTCGTGAAACGGGGCAGGGTCAAAAGAATCAAAGAGCTGAAGAAAGCTTTTGAGTTCGAGTTCAATCACAGGTTTTCCTGCGTGCTCCCTGTAAAGAGCTTCCGTCCCTTCACCTGAAAACTTCTTTTTCCTGCCTGCTCTTGTGCCTGATCTAATATCTTTTCCCCCGGACCGGTTTCATAAAGCATGTATCTACACTGGAAAAAGAACACAACCTCTTCCCTGGCAGGCCTCCCATCCTCTATTATCTGCCCGAAATCCCTTATTAATATTGGGCTGGCAAGATATAAAACCTGAGATAATCCAGAAAAACCGGGGCATAAAGGGGTAATTCACCTGTATCCGGACCTTAACCCAAATTTATGATGAAACGGTTTCCAGGCTGAAATCACAGCTAAAAGCCCTTCTCCAGTCCCCTGCTTTACCGCTTCGATCTCCTTAATCTCCTCTGGGTTATTAAAGAGCGCTTGGCAGGTTTCTATGTTTTCATACCCCAGATCCTTCAGCCACTCCTTCACCTCCGCCGCCGAAAGAAACCGGGCTTCGGAAGAAAATTTGCTTTCCTTTTTTTTCAAGTTATAATACTGGCCCAGCAAACTGTCCCTATCAAGGATTCCTGTTACAAGCTGCCCACCGGGCTTCAGGACCCGTGCAGCTTCCCTGAGCCCCTGTACCGGATCTTTGAAAAAAGCAAGTGCTGTAACAATCAGCACAAGATCAAAAGCCTGTCCTTTGAAGGGCAGGGACTCGGCGACCCCCTGGACCACTTCAATGCCTCTTTTTTTTGCAAAAGCTGCCATTGGCCTGGAAGAATCGAGCCCGTATCCGATCCCCATAGGCCAGGCAAACCTGCCCGTACCTACCCCGATTTCCAGAACCTCCAGGTTTTCCAGGTTTTCGGGGAGGAAGGATTTGAGGGCAAGAAGCTCGGATTCATATGCAGGTTTATGATTCTCGTACCAGGCATCGTATTCTTCTGCATATATTTCAAAGGCTTCCCAGGGCTTTATAAAGGTCCCTCCGTATGAAAAATACTTCTATTTGTTAATATTCCTTCGTGTGAAGGTTCCTCCGTATTAAATTTATTCTCTCTGGCTGATGGGTCACTTTCCAGTCCCTCTATACAGGAATATGACAAGCAGACCGAAGACTCCATAAATTATTTCAAAGCCAGGTATGCTACGGATTCCTTCCTGCCCGGAACTCTGCTCAGCCTGTGACCCTCTAGTATCCACATAGTCTTCTCCGGGCGTGCCAGTTTCGGATTCCGGCTGTATATCTTTTACATTCTCGCCCTTTACAGTTATTGTAATAAGTTTTGAATCCTTACCGTTCTCATTGGATACAGTCAAATTAACTGTACAGGTACCGGGGACTGAGTATGTATGAATCGGGGTCTCATCTGAAGAGTCAATGATTCCGTCATTGTCAAAGTCCCAGGTCCTTGAGGTTGCGTTTTGTGAACTGTCGGTAAACTGGACTGAAAGCGGAGCATGTCCCTCCGAGATATTGGTGCTGAGGTTTGCTACGGGAAAAACCGGTTCTGGTGGTTTGAAAGCCACAAGAGGCAGGTAATCAACGTAATGGCTGTTTTCAAGCCTGTACCTCTCATCAGCAATACCGTTTCCGTCGAGGTCAGATGCTGTTTCTGAAAAACCTGTCCCGTTAGGCATTGCCCAGAAGTTTCCTCCTATGTAGGGTCCGCCTGCAATATTTGTGCCTGCGGTCTTTGGCTTATTGTAAGCATTTGCTGTTCCGTTGTTAGCCTCTGCGTTGAGAGTATTATTGAAATAATTGTTGAAAACAAGGTTTTTATCGCTTCTCGGGCAGACAAAAAGCCCGTAGAATTCACTTGAAGAAATAGAATTATCTGAGAGCATGTTGCCGTCGGAGGTTCCAATATGAACGCCCCTGCCATTATTAGAAACAGTATTTCCGGAAAGGGTGTTGTCGTTCGAAGCCGAAAGCACGATGCCGTATTCTCTGTTTTCCAGGATCGTATTTTTAGAGATATGGTTTCCTTTAGAGTTCAGGAGATAAATTCCGTATCTGCATTTAGAAGCTTTATTACTTTCGACTGAATTATATTCGGACTGCTCAATGATAATTCCTCTGCTGACTTTGAGGATTACGTTATTAAAAACCCTGTTCTTCGCAGAGGATTCAAGGTGTATTCCCTCGGAGTTATTGAAAAGTTTGTTGTTCTCGAGAAGGCAATTATTGGAATCATTCAGGTAGATGCCTGAACAGTTGTCTCCTGCTCCGGTAATCATGAACCCATTAACTGTTATGTTATCTGCCTCTATTATGAGCACATCCGTATCCGGGTCGTAAGGCTCAATTACCGTATCCTCGGGATTCCCGGATTCTGACCTGATTACCAGATTATTCTTTGTTACAACAATATTTTCGGCATAGGTTCCAGGTTTTACAATAATTACATCACCGGGACGTGCACTGTTCACTGCTTCCTGTATCGAATCTTCTGACTGGACGAAGGTCTCAGCCGCAGTTCCGATACCCGTGATTGATGCAAATAAAAGAAAAGCTGCAAGCAAAACGATTAGTCTGTTTATTCTAACTCCTCCATCCAGAGATATTTATGGATGATACTTTTACAGTTAGGCGGAAATTCGCACAAGCAATATAAATATAATCGGTTATAAATATTTAACCAAGTATAAAAAATATATTCAGTAAGTCTGATATCCCTACAGTTATAAGCTCATAGTTCCGGGCGAATATCCGATTGATCAGAGATAAAAAAATAAGGTGAAGGTTCATTCCTTCACCGGTTGTTTTTCAAGATATAAGTTTTTCAGTTTTACTTTTGCTCTCGTTTAGCTGTTTACGTCCTTTTATACAGGAATACTGAAAGCAGGCAAGCTATTCCGATAGCCATTTCAAATCCCGGAGCCTTCACATTTTCTTCCTGTTCAGGCCCTTTTTTAACTTCAGATCCTGTACTTTCCATACCTTCCTCTTCAATGGAACCGGTTTCTTGCCCAGGTTCTATTTCGGTTGCACCTTCTCCTGGCATGGGTTCTATCTTTCCTGTTATTGCAAAGGAAGAGAAGCCCGGAACATCAGCTGTGAAATACAGGCATTTTTCATCTTCCCCTAACAGGTTGACTGGCAGCTGTTCCCATGTTTTGTTACTGTATCTGTTCAGAGCAATGGAAGGCCGGTCTATCTTTTTATCCTGTATCCAGGCCTTTTCAACCTTGAAGCAGACTTCAGGGCTTTCGATGTTCTTTGAAGTTGCAATTCCACCGTTTCCGACCCATACGTTAAAGGATTTATATACTTCATCCGAAGGCAGTTCGGAAACAAGTGCAGACTTATTTTTTAATTCCTCAACAATGGTCGTGGTTTTGCCCAGGGTCTTCTTTGCGTCAAAGCTCACATATGCAACGCAGGTTGTGTTCTTTGTGAGATCAAACTTTACAGCCTTGCCGTTTATGATGAAGACCTGTGAGAGCTCTTTGGTTTCAACGTTTTTTGCAGGTTCAGGGGATCCACCAACACTTCCACCGCTGCTGTGGCTGCTTCCTCCGGAACTACTCTCTTTTAGTACAGTTATTGTAGCAGTTTTTGAGGCTGTACCGTTTTCGTTAGCTGCAGTAAGGGTAACTGTATAAACTCCCGGAGCTGGGTACACATAGACTACGGTTCCGGAGCTCACGTCAGCCAGGCCATCATTGTCAAAATCCCAGCCTATTCCGGTCGCTTTTTGTGAAACATCGGTATACAGGACGGAAAGTGGAGCATAGCCTTCAGAAACGTTCATGCTGAAGTCTGCAACAGGAAGTCCGTTATTGAGGTTCTCTGCTTCCAGTACGGTTATTGTAGCAGTTTTTGAACTTGTTCCATTCTGATTGCTTACACTCAGGTTAACGGTATAGTCTCCTGGAACTTCATACACATAAACCGGACTTTGAATGGCAGAGTCAGGTTGTCCATTATTGTCAAAGTCCCAGCTCCACGAATCTGCGTTTTGTGAAAGGTCTGTAAACTGGACTGCGAGAGGGGCAGGGCCCGGAATAGTGCTTGTACTGAAATCTGCAACAGGAAGCACTGGCTCAGAAGGTTCAGGTACAGGCTCAGAGTTTTGAAGAACATTTATTGCGCCGGTTTTTGAAGCCGTCCCGTTTGGATTACTTACTGTAAGCTTTACAGTGTAAGTTCCTGCTGAGGAGTATGTATGCACAGGACTCGGGACTGCTGAATTCGTTCCGTCTCCGAAATTCCAGTTCCATGCAGTGGGAGTTCCTGTGCTTTTGTCAGTAAATAAGACATTTAACGGGGCATTCCCTGAGGTTACATTGCTGCTAAAATCTGCAACAGGGAGTATAGACTGCTGCGGTGTGGATGTGGATACAAGGGGCAGATAGTCGGTAAAGTTCCTTCCGGCATATTCAGTATCTGCAATGCCGTCTCCGTTCACATCCTGCGCTGTCTGGGAAAAACCCTTTCCTGCAGGAGTTGCCCAGAAATTACCTCCAATATAGGATCCCCCTGCAATGTTTGTACCTGTGGTTCTTGTTGTGTTCCAGGTATTTCTTCTATTATAGATGTCTGCATTATAGGTATTATTGAGATAGTTGTTGAAAACACGGTTATCGTTGCTTCCAGCACACATGAATAAGCCGGAATAGCTATTTGAGGCAACAGTATTACCTGAGACAGTGTTTCCGTCAGAGGAGTCAAGATGAATGCCTCTGGAGGTTTTATTAGCCGTGTTTCCGGAGATAGTATTATAGTTCGAGAATGAGATCAAAATCCCGTAGACATTATTTTCCGAGACCTTATTATCCAAAATTTTGTTCGTGTTTGAATTTCTAAAGTAAATGCCTCTATCGTTGTTGATTGCTGTGTTGTCGGCGAGCTCGCAATTGTTGGAATTCGCCAGATATATGCCGTAGTTCCTGTTCGAATCCAGCCTGTTGTTGAGCAGGTTGTTGTAATTGCTCGATTCCTGCAGAACAATACCAAAATTGTTCAAATTTGCTGCGTTGTTTGAAAGATCATTCTTCTGGGAGCGGCTGAGACTCATTCCATATCCGCGGTTCGAGTTTACCTTGTTGCCAGATAATTTATTGTTATCCGAGGACCTCAAATATATCCCATCATAATTTTCCGTAATCTCATTATTAGTGATTGTACATTTGCTGCATCTGACCAGAGAAACCCCTGCATATTTATCTCCAGTCCCTTTTATCTTAAATCCGCTAATTTGCGTGTTATTTGCCTGGTCCAGGCTGAATACGTTTGTTCTAAGATCCTTAGCCGTAACCACGGTATCTTCAGGGTTACCTGATTCTGACCTGATTACCAGATTTTGTGTAGTGATTCTGATATTCTCAGTATAGGTTCCGGGTTTTACAATTATTTCATCGCCCGAGCTTGCGCTGCTTACTGCAGCCTGTATCGAGCCCTTGGGCTCGACAATAATCTCAACCGCTGTCACGATACCCGAGACTGACACGAATATCAGCATACCCACCAGTAAGGTGGCTAACCTGTGCATTTTATTTCCCCCACATATAATTAAATATTATATTGATACTTCATATAATAAATCCGGAATTAAACGTTTAACCATATAAAGATATTGAATTGAACTAATATTAGTAAAAAGTTATAATAGTACTTTAAAAATCGGGGGACATTAAAATTAATAGTCTTATTTATTCAAATTTATTATGTGATAGATACAAATAGCCAGCCTCTTATCTTCAGAGTTATGGCACGTGTAAACAAATATCGATAAAATTAAATCTACTTCCACTCCTTAAAAGTTGCACGTTTTCCAGCTACTAAAAAATCAACTGTATTCAACCTGTAAGATGATTATTCAGTCCTCAAAAGAGGTGTTATCTACTGTTTACTAATTAATTTTAGTGGCGAAGATTTATAGTAATATTATTAATAAGTAAACTTGAATAATACGAATATATAATTAAATTTTTTTATATTAATAAAAAATATACGACTTCTGGTATCTGCCGGATGAACTAACGATTCCCTTACTTGAAGAAAGGACTTTAAAACTCAGAAAATTAAGATCTTATGAAAAAGTAAGGGAAAAAGTAAGGGAAAAAGTATAAAAGAAAAAGAAAATGAAAATGAAAATGAAAAAATCGGGATGAAGGAGTCATACCTCCACCCAGCCTTTTTTAGTGTTGATTTAGCTATTTCGTTATGGTCCCTATGAAACCAGGCATTATCAACTCCGTTTTGTTGATTGTGGTTTCATTTTCATAATTAGTTTCATTTTTGGAAGTAATTGCTTTTGTTTAGTTTGTAGACGTCTCCGATTCATCTATAGATGCCTCATATTCATCTATGGATGTTTCAGAGTCATCCACGGATGTTTCAGAGTCATCTACAGATGTTTCAGAGTCATCCACGGATGAATCATTATCATCTATGGATGTTTCAGAGTCATCCACGGATGAATCATTATCATCTATGGATGTTTCAGAGTCATCCACGGATGAATCATTTTCATCTACGGATATATCATTTTCATCTATGGATGTTTCAGAGCCATCCACGGATGTATCATTTTCATCTATGGATGTTTCAGAGTCATCTACGGATGTATCATTTTCATCTATGGATGTATCCGTTTGATCATCTGTTAAATTTACTGGAGTTATGGGCTGGTCCGGTTCAGAGACAGCTACAAGCGGGAGGTAATCCGTATAGCCGCTGGTTGAGATCTTGTACACTCCATCAGCAATGCCATCGCCATCCGCATCAGTTGCAGTCTGGGAAAAGCCTGTCCCATCGGGTTTTGCCCAGAGGTTTCCTCCGATGTAGGGTCCGCCTGCAATATTTATGCCTGCGGTTTTTGTTGTGTTCCAGACGTTCCCAACGCTTCTCGGTTTAATATCTGCGTTAAAGTTGTTGTTCAGGTAGTTATTGAATACGGTATTGTTGTTGCTTGTGGAGGCCATATAGATGCCTGAAACATCGTTTGAAACAATAGTATTACCTGAAATTTTATTATCGCCGGAAGTGCTCAGATGGATGCCCCGGTTACTTTTGGAAGCTTCGTTTTCTGAGATATTGTTTTCTGAGGAATACGACAGCAGGATTGCGTAATCGCCGTTATCCAGAACAGTATTTTTCGAAAGAGTGTTCCCATTCGATGTTGTAAGGAAAACTCCCCTATTATTGCCGGAAGCTTCGTTGCCGTTTAAGTTATTGTTACTTGAACCTTTGAGGTATATCCCATAAGCACGGTTAGACCTTGCTGTGTTGCTGATAAGGTCATTATAGTTGCTTGAGTTTTCCAGGACAATACCATGGTCATTGCCTTCGCTTGCATTGTTGTTAGAGAGTACGTTCCATCCTGAGCGCAGCAGGTAAGCTCCGTACCTGTTGTACAAAGCTGTATTGTTTAAGAGCATATTATAATTGGAATCCTGCAGGCTAAGTCCTCTTCCACCGTTTTGCATACTGTTATTAAGGACAGTACTGTTGCCGGAAAACGCAAGGTTTATACCAATTGCGTTGTTCGATAGTATGTTTTCACTTAGATTACAGTTAGTAGAGGATAATAAAGAGATTCCAGAGATAATGTTATCCGAAATTGAATTTTCAGAGACATTATTGTTTCCTGCGGATGTGATCTGGATACCTCTTCCGTTATTTGAAACCACATTACCCGAGAGCATGCTTTCGTCTGAACTTAACAGGAAAATGCCGCTGCTGCTGTTCAATGCTATATTTTTTGTCAGGCTGTTACCACTGGAATCCTTCAGATATATGCCAGAGACCATGTTTGAATCTACCGTATTGCCTGTCAGGTTGTTGTTGCTTGAACCTACAAGGTGGATTCCATAATCTTCATTTGAGCTTGCGGTGTTGTTTTCAAGGCTGGTGTCACTGCAGCTTTCCAGGACAATCCCGTGGTCAGCGCTCATACTTACCTTATTATCCGAGAGCATGTTCCCTTCGGAGACAAGCAGATATATTCCGAACCTCTGATTAGAAACTGTGTTGTCTGAAGCCCTGTTATAGTTTGATCTCTCGATATTAATTGCTCTCTTGCCTTCTACTGCTGTGTTGTTGAGGATAAGGTTGTAATTTGAATTCTTAAGGTATATTCCGAGAGCGTCATTTAAAAACTCGTTATTTTCGATGGTACAGTTACCGGACCTTATCAGGTAAACCCCCGCACGGTCAGTTCCGGCACCATTAATGCTTAACCCTGTAATTGTGATGTTATTTGCTTCGACATAAAATACATCCTCAGCTTGATTTTTCGCCGTAACTATCGTATCTCCGGGATTCCCTGAAGCTGACCTTATTACCAGGTCACTCGTCGTTATTCGAAGATTTTCAGTATAGTTTCCGGGACTTACGACGATCTCATCACCTGAAACAGTATTATTAACCGCATTCTGTATTGATTCTCCTGGCTGGACAATAATCTCAGTTGCGGTTCCGATACCAGAGCCTAACGTAAAGACAAGTAAGGCTAAAAATAGAGCGATAAATCTGTGTATTTAAATCCCCCACATCACATATTTTTTTATATTCCCTATTTATAATCTCTATTTAAAATATACATGAAATAATATAAATGTATTAGAAAATAATATCAGAATAATAACCATGGAAGTACACGAAGATAACCATGGAAATAAACGAAGAATAGCAGATCAATACAGTCTGTTGAAATAAACTCAATATTTTTCTCTTTTGCGAGGTTTCAGATTAGCTTTTATAATAACAAGCTAACAGTTTAACCTTTAAAATTAACCTTATTTGCTGTTTATTACAGGCAGGTGTTTTACTTAATAAGAAAACGTGTAGAAAAAAGTGTGTAAAAAAGTGTGTAAATAAGTGTGTAAAAAAGCGTGTAAAAAAAGTAGGAGAAAAGAACAAAAAAGAAAAAAGAAAAGCAGGATGAAGGTATCAAACCTCCACCTGTTCTTATTTCTGCACTTAAATTTACTATTTATTTACTTTCATTAGCTGTTTTATTTCCTTTTATACAGGAATACTGCAAGCAGACCTGCCACACCGTAAACCATCTCAAATCCTGGCATGCCAGGTTCTTTTTGTTCGGGTGCCTGATCAGCTTCCGATCCTGTATCCTCCGTGTTCTCTTCAGAGTTGTCAGACTCATCTCCAGGCTGTATTTCAGTTACAGTTTCTTCCGGAGATGTATTTGCCTTCCCTGTTATTGCAAAGGAAGAGAAGCCCGGGGTTTCGGCTGTGAAGTACAGGTATTTGTCATCTTCTTTTAACAAGCTGACTGGCAGCTGTACCCATTTTTTATCGCTGTACCTGTTCAGGACAATGGAAGACCGGTCTATCTTTTTATCCTGTAACCAGGCCTTTTCAACCTTGAAGCAGACGACAGGGTTTTCGATGTTATTTGAGGTTGCAAACCCACCGTTTCCGACCCATAAGTTAAAGGACTTATAGACCTCACCCGAAGGCAGTTCGGAAACCAGTGAGGACTTTCCTTTCAGCATCTCGGCAATGGTTGTGATTTTACCTGCGGTCTTCTTTGAATCAAAGCTCACATAAACAACACAGGTTGCTGCCTTCGTGAAATCAAACTTTACAGCTTTTCCGTTTGTAATGAAGACCTGAGAAAGTTCCTTTGCTTCAATGTTTCTGGAAAATTCAGGAGAGCCGCCGCCACCGCCACCACTGCTGCTTCCTCCGCTGCTCTTTCTCTCTACAGCTATCAGAATAGTTTTTGAAGTCGTGCCGTTTGCATTGCTTACTGTCAGTTTGGCGGGGTAAGTCCCTACCAGGGAATAAGTATGCGTTGGATTTAGCTCAGTTGAAGTAACTCCGTCTCCAAAGTCCCAGCTCCTCGATGTTGCGTCTTGCGAACGGTCAGTAAAGAGGACTGAAAGGGGAGCATAGCCACTGGTGACATTGGTTTCGAAGTTTGCGACAGGAAGTCCATCATTTTGTTCTTCCTCTTCTTCCGACACAGTTATAACAGCAGTTTTTGAATTTGTACCTTTCAGGTTACTTACTGTAAGGTTAACGGTATAGTTTCCTGCCAGGGAATAAGAATGCGTTGGATTCGTATCGGTTGAAGTAGCTCCGTCTCCAAAGTTCCAGCTTCTAGATGTTGCGTTCTGTGAACGGTCAGTAAAGGAGACTGAAAGGGGAGCAGAGCCGCTGGTAGGATTGGCGATAAAGTCTGCGACAGGAGGTACATCAATTTCGTTTTCCAGCACAGTTATAACAGCAGTTTTTGAATTTGTACCTTTCAGGTTGCTTACTGTAAGGTTAACGGTATAGTTTCCTGCCAGGGAATAAGAATGCGTTGGATTCGTATCGGTTGAAGTAGCTCCGTCTCCAAAGTTCCAGCTTCT
>NZ_JJQY01000140.1:0-38049 GCF_000979295.1 Methanosarcina sp. 1.H.T.1A.1
ACCCCGTACTCTTTTTCAATAACAGGCTGGTAGCGGTCATACTGGATATGGCAGTTCGGGCACATATGGATCATTAACTCCACTCCATTTCTCTGAAGGCTGTCAAGTTTGGTTTTGGTAACCTGGAGAGAGGTGCTTTTGTTAAGGTGAAGCTGGGAAAAGCCCATTCCGCAGGTAAGAGTGCGGTCTTCGTACCAGCGGACAGGGGATGCCCCGCAGGCTTCAGCTATCGTGTCTATAAGCTGGGGGTTTTCCGGGCTTCCGACTACATCGAGGTACTTGACTTTATAATAGTGGCAGGCATGATGAGAGGCTGTTTTAACGCCTGAGAAATCGAATTGTTTCTTTTCCTTTATCTGGTCGACTTTACTCAGGAGGATCTCGACTGCATGATAGAAGTTGGTTCGGGAGTCCATATCGCCCTTTTCATAGACAAGGTCGTCGAAGCCCTTTTCTCTGAAGATGGAGTTGACTTTTTCCCGGACCTCAGTATTGGTGTTAAGGAGTTCACATGCGTCCTTGTTAATGGCATAACAGGTTGAACAGAGGCAGGTTATGTTGGGATACCCGCTCCTTCTGGCGATTGCAAAGTTCCGGGCTGCAATAGCTGCTGTTGTGAGGCCTTCAAAGATATCGGTGTAGTGCCCTATCCCCGTGCAGCAGGACTGCTCATCGTTTATACCGTAATCTACCCCGAGCCGGTCAAACACGTAACTTGTAGCCGTTTCTATCCCAGGATATTCCTGCCCGACCATGCAGCTCTTAAACAGTAAGAGCTTGCTGTCCGGTATACTCTCTATCGCTTTCAAAGCCAAACTCTCCGCTCTTTTTTTCGTTTTCAACACGGTCTGTCGTCAGGAATCCGTGAATTCTTTTTTCCTGTATCCTTGCTTTAATCCATTTTTCCCTTTCAAAATAGCCAGTGCTCTCAAGAATAGCCTGAACTTCTCCATTGGTGTTCCTGACATCCCTGGCGCTAAGCCCCAGTTCGGAACGGATGGGCTCCAGATTCCTTTTCATTCCAATCCAGCGCTCTCCAAGGTCTCTTTCCATGTTCTTGACACCAGCGCCCGGGACCTTGCTGGCTCCGTTTTCGGCAAGGTACTCTCCGATCTCAAGGAAATAGGCAAGCTTTTCAACCCCGATTCCTTCGTTGATAGCGATCTGTCTGAGCACCTGCACGATTGTTACAGGGCTGTTGTTCCTGGGACAGCGCACATTACAGGAATAGCAGTAGAAGCAGGACCAGATCATTTCAGATTCAAGTACACTACGATCATTTTCGAGCACTTTTTTTACGATCTGCCGCGGGCTGTAGTCCGTAAACCGGGCTGCAGGACAGGAAGCGGTGCAGGCCCCGCACTGGATACAGCGGTCCAGTCCCATGGATTCAGGGGTTCGGATACTTTTTTTTGCGGTCTCTGCAAGAGTTTTACACTCCGGGGTATCGAATTCATTTACATATGGCATCATCTGATCACCTCTTCTTCCCGGGCAAGGCGGGTAAAAGTTCCTGCAAGCCCTTTTGTGTTCGGGACATAGGTTTTTTTGAAATAGATCCGGTTTCCTGAATCTCCAAGTTCTTCTTTGAGTTTTTCAACGTGCCTGGTAGTAAGAGGGTATATTATCTCGGCTCTCGGGCTGTCAGGTGGGTCTTCCACAAAAAGGACAGAGGATGCCCCATGTTTTAAGGCATGCAGCACCAGTTCTCTGTCCACTACCAGGCATGTAGGGACCTTGATTAATTTAACATTTGAAGGGTATGTGAGCACACTGTTACCTATATTATCGCAGGTAAGGGAAGCAATCCCGGAATTTACAAAGCCAAGCACATCTCCTTCTTCGAGCACACCCTCCATCTCGGCTTTTAACTGGGATTTCGTAAAGCCTGCGATCTGAACGGCTCCATCCTTGCAGAGTTCGGTACAGTATCCGCAGCCCGTGCAGATGAGAGGGTCAAGAACAACCCTTCCGCCCTCATTCAGGGAGAGGGCCTCGAATGGGCATTTAAGGCATTCTCCACAGCGCGTGCAGAGCAACTGGTTGACGGATGCAATTTCGTTATCCAGCATTTTCGGGCTGTCCGTAATGAAAGTCCTTGCCCTTATGGCTGCAAGTCCGGACTGGGCAATGGTATCTGTAACATCTTTAGGGCTCTGGGCAGTGCCGCAAACAAAGATTCCGTCAAGGGAACTGTCTACTGGTTTTAGCTTGGAGTGCCTTTCCTTAATAAAGCCGCTTTCATCCTGGCTCAGATTCAGCACACTGGCAATTTTCCTGGTCCCCGGAGAAGGTATCATGGCCGCGGAAAGTACAACAAGATCAGCAGGAAGTTCTCTCATTTTCTGGTTAAGGGTATCTTCGACCCTTACAACAAGGCTCTTGTCCGGCTTTTCAACAACTTCGGCAGGCCTTCCCCGAACAAATTTGACTCCGGTATCCTGAACTGCACGGTAATAGTTTTCATAAAAACCAAAAGCCCTCATATCAATATAGCAAATCGTGATTTCTATTTCAGGATATTTTTTCTTAATCAGGCTTGCGTGTTTCAGAGCTGCCATACAGCAGTATCTTGAGCAGTAACGATTTCCGCCCTCTTTTTCGTCTCTTGAGCCCACGCACTGGATCATGACAATTCTTTTTGGCGTTTCGGCATCAGAGGATGGGGCAGAGGAACTTTCGCACCTTGAAGTACAGCTTGCAGGAGTTGAAACAGCAGAAGCTTTACTGAAATCGGAGATCCTCAGAAGTTCCCCTTTTGTAGGGCCATTGATGCCGAGGACTCGGGCAAGTTCCATCTGGGTCAGCACATTTTCAAAAATTCCGTATCCGTACTGGGGTTTCTGGGAGACGTCATACTCCTCAAAACCGGTAGCAACAACAACTGCACCTACGTTAAGTTCAACAATTTCTTCCTTCTGGGAAAAATCAATTGCTCCGGTTTTACAGGCATCTGCACATTTTCCGCAGGTTTCCCCCTTTAACTGGAGGCAATAATCGGGATCAATACAGTAGATCTTGGGGACTGACTGGGAGAAGCGAAGAGAAATTGCCTTTTTGTCCATATAACCGCAGTTGAACTCGTCTTCAACCGGGGTAGGACAGACACGGCTGCACCTTCCGCACGCTGTGCAGCTGTCTTTCACATATCTTGGTTTCTTCTTTAACCTGACAGTAAAGTTTCCTGCACTTCCGCTCAGGCTTTCAACTTCGGTCCAGGTCAAAAGTGTAATTTTCGGGTGGGCTGCAACCTCATTCATCAGAGGGCTGAGTGAGCACATTGCACACTCTTCCGCAAGCTTATCAGGGGAAAAGATCTTCCCTATTTTCGCCATCTGCCCGCCTATGCTTGAATTTTTCTCCACAAGGAAAGTGGAAATCCCATTATCTGCAAGGTTCAGCGCAGCTGTGATTCCTGCTATCCCCCCACCTATAACAAGGGCCTGCTGAGCAATATCCACTTTTATTTCTTCCAGGGGCTCTATGTGTTCCAGGCGTTTTAGCTTGGCCCGCAGGAGGGAAATAGCTTTTTCAGTAGCTCCTGTTTTGTCAGGATGCACCCAGGCGCACTGTTCCCTTAGATTTGCAATTTCAAGCCCTGCTCTATTCAATCCGGTTTCCTGTATGCACTTTCTAAAGAGAGTGCCATGCTTGGAAGGAGTGCACGAACCTATTACTACCCTGTTCAGATTCCCTTCCAGAATTTTATTTTTAATCAGGGACTGCCCCTGGCTTGAGCACAGGTACTCATAATCAAAAACCGAGATCCCTTCTGCCTTAAGGGTTTTTTTTACGGCATCTACATCAACGTGTTCGGAAATGTTCCCGCTGCAGTGGCAGATAAATACAGCAGCTTTGTCCAGCCCATCAGTCGTCCCAGCAGTCATTATACTAAATCTTTCAGGGATTTGTATTTAAAGATTGCCGAAAAAATAGGATACGTGGCCCAATGAGGACAATTGAACGATAGAAGTTGCAAAATCAGGATATATATTTGAAAAAAAGGAGATTTGAGCGTTTATCTGCTTCAGTTGTACCCTGGTGAGGGTCCTCAGATTGGAGAAGATATACTATCAAAGGTTTTAATCCTATATATACCTGAATGAAGAACTGCAAAAGATCATGTTGCCCAGCTTATTCCTGACTCTGTAGCTCCATAGATTTCGCAAATAAAAGTTGCTATGGCTCACCTTGCAGCAAGGTGTGGGGTATTCGACTGAAATATATTTAGTGCCTCTTATTGTCAGAAAGTTTTTATATGCATATAATTATATATAGGGAGATCATTATTATATAAATTAACTGAGATGCCAGATTTGGTGGGCACTTCCTCAGATTTTAACTTTTAATAAATACAGATATATTAAGTGAAAAAATAAAAAATTCAAAAATAGCCATTTGGAATTAACCATTTAAAAGTGACAATTTGAAATAATTAAGTGAGATGATTCATTAAGTTAATTCATTAAGTTAATTCATTAAGTTAATTCATTAAGTTAATTCATTAAGTTAATTCATTAAGTTAATTCATTAAGTTAATTCATTAAAGCTAATTCATTAAAGCTAATTCATTAAAGTTAATTCATTAAAGTTGTTCGTTTGAAAATAATATATTTCCATGATCTGATGATACTGGATAAAACATGATACTGAGACCAATGTAAGGTGCTCTACGGTATAAACGGCAGATGATAGTTGTGGCAGATAATGGGCTAATATCAGAAGACAATAATATTAAAATGGGAGAGATTGAGTACGAAATGGTCGAGCTTTTGAGGAGGCTTAATATAAACAGACCTGTCGCCTTAACTCTTGCATGCCTCTCAAAAGGAGAAGAGATCTCTTCCCAGTGTATAGAAATGGTATCAGGTCTTAGACAGCCAGAAGTCAGCATTGCGATGCGCTACCTTCGTGAAAATGACTGGGTAGACATGAGGGAAGAAAAGAAGAACCAGGGCAAGGGCAGGCCGGTAAAGCTATACAAACTGACAGTTCATATGGAAAAAATTATTGACACAATAGAAGAAAACATCATTGCTGAGAGTAATACCATACGCCAGAACATAGAACGTCTCAAGAACCTTTCCTGAAGAATTGGCGAAAAAAAATTGAGATTAACGCGGTTTTTCTCTTACAATCTCAAATGTAAAAGGTTCATTCTTAAATTAAAAACCTGAATATATAATCCGGGAATAACTCTCCACAACCTGAGCAGTTAAATTAAAGATTTCTTATTCTCTTTTTGCTTTTCTCTTTTTTATTCCAGCTCAGGTTTGAGGTCCCAAAAGTAATTCCATCAATTATTCAATGTTTTTGGCACCCATTGTTTATATAACTCATTTATTTTTATTCGAAAAATTTAACGCTACTTTTGCTTGAATCAGCTGCCACAATAAATTGTTAAAAATATTATATTTATTGCATTTCTATTCAGGAAGTGACTATAAAATTACCCCCATGAAATAGCGAAGAGCCACAATTATTTAAAGAAGAGGCAAGTCAGGGCACTTCATACCGTTTATTAAGAAGAATGCCCCAAAAAAGTTAACCGCAGCAAAATAAGCAAAACGAGATCATGAGCCTGATTGAGGGGAATGTTAACCAGAGTAACATTTTGAAATATAAATATAGATTAACATATATTAAAATTAAAACATAAGTAAATATTTATATTAATTCACTCTATAATGCTTCTTCGGGTGATTAAATGGTAGATGAAAGTGGTTTAGCTATAGAAACTACTGACATAACGAATGAGATTCCCTTATCCATGGGATCAAGCGAATATGAAATGATAGAATTATTTAGAAAGATCAATATCAGCAGGCCAATTGCTCTTACCCTTGCCTGCCTTGCAAAAGGAAGGGAAATCTCTTCCCAGAGCATCGAAATGGTATCTGGTCTTAGACAGCCGGAAGTCAGTGTTGCAATGCGGTACCTCCGCGAAAACGACTGGATTAACATCCGGGAAGAAAAGAAATCAAAAGGTAAAGGCAGACCGATCAAGCTGTACAGGCTAACGGTTCCAATGGACCGCATTGTTAGCAAGATCGAAGACGAAATCATAGCCGAAAGCAGACTTGTGCTGAGGAATATTGAACGCCTGAAGCACATTGCCTGAAATTTATGATAGGGAACAGAATGACCTGAAGTCAGGGGCAGGATTTCATACCGCAAATTGCCTGGACTTCTACTATCCAGAAGCCGTTCTGTCTTAAAGGGGATTACCCCCACCCTAACTTTTTTTCTTACCAACAACTTTTCTATTACAATTATTCTTACTAACCCCTAGTTGCGCCACCCGAATTGCGCCCCGGGATCTCAGGAAATCGCAGATTTTCTTGGAGTTGCACTGCAAGTGCAACAGTACGCAGTCCGTTTCAGCAGAGTTGCGACTCTGCAGTAAGCTGCCCTTTTCGCTGCGCTCAAGAGGGCTAATCTATGGGTTTTAGCAGTGAGCTCCGCTCGCTCAAGCAGACTAATTTAGAGTTTATCACAGTGATCTTCTATCAAGGGAACTAAATTACAAATATGGGCCAGAGCTTTTCCTTTTTCCGCGCATTCCGTATTTCATACCTTCCTTATTTCATACCTTGTTGGAAATGAGTGAGAGAATTGTGGAAATTGATTATAAATATTATAAATAATACACGAAAGAGGATTCTATTTTTGGATATTCCAGAAGATTGAAAAAAAGGTAATCAGGTTGGTAAAGCTCACATAAAATTGAAAAAATGGAATTAGAATAGAGTTATTGATTGAAAGAAGATGTAGGGAAAACAAACAAAAGATAAACAAAAGATAAACAAAAGATAAACAAAAGATAAACAAAAGATAAACAAAAGATAAACAAAAGATAAACAAAAAAGAGTAGAACATCAAAAAGTTAAGAGAAAGTATGGTGGGCCCGCTGCGATTCGAACGCAGGACCTCACGGTTATCAGCCGTGCGCTCCACCAAGCTAAGCTACGGGCCCTCAATGAAGGAATTCAGTTTAGAAAACCTGAAAGTTCTCTGAGAAGAAAGTTCTCTGAGAAGATATTGTTGGATTGTGGTGGGCCCGCTGCGATTCGAACGCAGGACCTCACGGTTATCAGCCGTGCGCTCCACCAGGCTAAGCTACGGGCCCAGATGTCAGGTTTATTCTATAATTATCAGAGTTGAAAGGCTTTTTTAGGGAAAGCATCCCAATCCGACAACACTTCTAATACTCGAATTACTACTTATACCTTTTGCTCGGATAGTAGGAATTTCCCAGATCCTAAATTTTATTTACAGGAAGCAGAGCATGTATGCCGACAGTTATATATACGATACTGAGTGTATGTGGGAGTGCTGACAAAGCAAAACACAACATGGGCCGGTAGATCAGGGGTAGATCGCTACCTTGGCATGGTAGAGGCCTCGGGTTCAATTCCCGACCGGTCCATTCTCTTTTTTAATTAAATGGGTAATTAAGCAGAAACCTTTATAATTTTTAATCCCACGATCTCTCTTAAGATTTAAGAGCTTGATTCCTGGATATGAGGATTTTATGACAAAACCGATTTACTGGCTTATTTGAGGATCAACCTTTCCTCGCAAAAAAGATAAAAAATGAAACGCCATGAAGCGTTCCATTTTCATGTTTTCATTTTGGGACCTGTCTATAAATGATCGCACATATCAGGCCTAAAAAGAGCAGCCCTATTATGCCATAGACCGAAGGGATGCCAGAGAATTTTGTGCTCTCACTCTGTTCTGAATCCGTGTCCAACCCTGTACTTTCATTACCTTCTCCTTGCAGAGACCGGGTTTCAAGCGAAGTCCCTTTTTCGGTTACTTTTTCAGGAGTACCTTGTGCCTCACCTGTTATCGCAAAAGAGGCAAATCCCGGGGTTTCAGCTGTGAAATACAGGTATTTTTTATCTTCACCTGACAGTCTGGCTGGCAGCTGCGTCCAGACTTTTTCATCATACCTGTTCAGGGTGATCGAGTCCTGTTCTATTAGCCTATCCTGAATCCAGGCCTTTTCAACTTTGAAGCTCAGGGTGGGGTTTTCGATGTTTTTTGAGGTTGCATATCCGGCATTTCCTACCCAGACATTGAAGGACTTGTAGACCTCACCTGCAGGCATCTTCGAGACAAGGGCTGACTTTTTCTTTAACTGCTCAACAATGGTTGTGGTCTTGCCTACGTTCTTGATCGCATCGAAGCCCACAGACACAACACAGGTGGCGTTCTTCGTGAACTCGAACTTTACAGCCTTACCGTTTGTAATGAAGACCTGGGCAAGTTCCTTGACCTCTACATTCTTTGCAGGCTCAGGAGATCCTCCGCCTCCGCCTCCGCCTCCACCACCGCTGCTGCTTCCGCCACTGCTTTTCTTATCTACAGCTATCAGAGTAGTTTTTGTATCAGTGCCTTTTGCATTGATCGCAATCAGCTTAACGGTATACGTTCCTGTGGCAGGATACACATAAACAAAGCTTGCCGCATTTGAGTCCTCGACTCCGTCATTGTTAACGTCCCAACTTCTCGATGTTGCGTTTTGTGAAAGATCAGTAAAGAGAACGACGAGGGGGGCATAGCCGCTGGTGACATTTGTGCTGAAGTCTGCTGTCGGAAGTATTTCAATTTCTTTTTTCAGCACAGTTATAACAGCAGTTTTTGAATCCGTGCCGTTCTGGTTGCTTACTTTCAGATTAACGGTATAAGTTCCTGCCAGGGAATAAGAATGAGTTGGATTCCTCTCAGTTGAAGTAACTCCGTCTCCAAAGTCCCAGGTCCTTGATGTTGCATCTTGTGAAAGGTCGGTAAAGAGGACAGAAAGAGGGGCATTCCCGCTGGTTGTATTTGCCTTGAAATTTGCTACAGGAAGAATATCAACTTCTTTTTCCAGCACAGTTATAACAGCAGTTTTTGAGACTGTATCATTTGTGTTTACTGCAGTCAGCTTAACAGTATACTTCCCTGGAACTTCATACACATGAACTTCGCTTTTAGCTGTAGAATCAATATTTCCATCATTATCAAAGTCCCAGCTTCTCGATATCGCATTTTGTGAAAGGTCAGTAAAAAGAACAGAAAGAGGAGCAGGGCCCTGGGTGATATTTGCCTTGAAATCTGCGACAGGGGGTACAGGTACAGGCTCCGTCCTGGGGGTTACCAGAGGCAGATAATCAATATTCTGCTCGTTTAGAGAGTAAGGTTTCTCCGCAAACCCGTCACCGTTCGCATCCAAATGAGTCTGGGAGAATCCATCTTCTGCAGGAGATCCCCAGAAGTTACCTCCGATATAAGGACCGTCTATTATGTTCAGGCCAGGCGTCTTTGGGACGCTGAACGACCCTCCGGGGTTTCCGTCCTCAATCATCAGGTTAACGTCATTCAAAAAATAGTTATTATATACCGACGCAGAGTCCCTGATGATATAAAGACCGATACCACAATTTTTGAAAATGTTACCAGTTACAATATGACCAC
Organism: Methanosarcina sp. 1.H.T.1A.1; assembly: GCF_000979295.1. NCBI lineage: Archaea > Methanobacteriati > Methanobacteriota > Methanomicrobia > Methanosarcinales > Methanosarcinaceae > Methanosarcina > Methanosarcina sp. 1.H.T.1A.1. The sequence continues at coordinate 9,466 of NZ_JJQY01000140.1, forward strand.
CCGCGCCGTATGTGAGTGTGATACCGACATCACATTCTCTGAAAGTGTTTCCTATTATTTTGTTGTCAATACTGTCATATGTAGATACACCAGTCGGGCTGCCCGTAAAGAGGTTATTCATTATGGTTTGGTTCCCGTACATGTAACTGGTGCCCATACTGACACCGCAGCCGTTGAACCGGTTGTTTCGAATTGTGCAGGAAACCCCACCCTCGGAGAAGTCAACGCCTTTTGTGATTGTGAGCCCCTCTATTCTGGAGTGGCTGAGAAGAGCAAAACCACCGACAGAAGGGTATCCAGCTCCAGCTGCTCCTTTGATAGTCACTGATTTATTTACGAATATGGTTTCATCAGGGTACGTTCCAGGGCTAACCAGAATGACATCTCCATCAACCGCATCGTTCAGGGCAGCCTGGATTGTAGTATAATTACCAGGCCCGTCGTCATCAACATAAAACGTAGTCGCAGCTGCGCACCCGGCAATAACCTGAAGTGTGAGAGCCACTGTAAATAAAATCGATAATACTCTTTTTATTTGCCACACAAGAAAAACCCCTACAAACTATTTTAGAATCTCAATATCAATAGTTACCTCAAATCCCCATTTTTGACTGTACAGGATACACTGGTATGGCTGAGGCGTTGTCTTAAAAGGACATAAAAACGTCTTAAGTCACACTTATTGAGTTTTAAAATGAATTTATTTTACGAAATTGGCAATGTTATATCAAATTAACTAAATTGTCCTAATTTTTAATGAGGGCGCGTCATTTTTTAGGCAGATTGTTAATAGGAAGGGAAGATTGTTTTAGAATATTCACATACAGTTATTGAGATTGTCTTTTGAGTTGCGTACGTCCCGGTTTTCTGTGTACAGGGAAGATTAAAAATAAAGATGCGTAGGGGCGTTCAAAAACGAATATTAAGCGGCTATGACGCATGGCCCATGTGTGACTGAACACAGCATAGAACATTAGAAGAGAAATAAATACTCATTGATTTATATAATCTCCAATATATAATAGATAGCGGAGATTAACCTTTTTACCTGACTGAGTCACAGTGCACAGAAGAATCGGGAAACTTCATACTTCAGGTAAGAGGTTTGTTTTTGATACCTGTACATTTTATTGGGGTAGCCGACAGCATCAAATTTTCTACGTAAAGCAACTCTGGAGGTAAGTATATGGAACAAACAGCTGCAGAATACCGCACTGTGGAATATGAAGTAATGCAGGTCCCCTGGTGGCTGGTTGTACTGGAAGGAATCTTTGCCGTAATCATAGGCTTATTTCTGTTGTTTTCACCTGTAGTAACCACCATAACCTTAGTCCAGATACTCGGAATCTTCTGGTTTCTGGGCGGAGTTATTTCAATCGTTTCACTGCTGATGGACAGAGAGAACATGGGATGGAAATTGCTCTCCGGTGTTATGGGCATTCTTATCGGGATTGTGGTATTTGTATACCCGTACAGTCCCTTTGTAATTCTGGCACTTCTTGTAATCATAATAGGAATCTGGAGTATTATATACGGCGTAATCAGACTTGTCTGGGCGCTCAAAGGAGGCGGACTGGGAATGGCGATCCTCGGGCTCCTGACAATTGCCCTCGGGATACTCCTGCTGGTTAACCCCCTGGCAGGTGCCGTTGTCCTGCCCTGGATATATGGAATTTCCCTTGTAATAGGCGGGATTGCAGCACTGATTGGCGGGTTTAGAATGAAGTCCGGGAAAACCGTCTCAGACTCAGGTTAAGGTTTTCAGAAAACTTGAAGGTCGATAAGCATTCCCACTCATATATGCAGTGACAGATACAGTGACAGATGCAGTGACAGATACAGTGTCGGGTCCGTAGCCAGTCCATTAGCGTTGGCAGACCCATAAGTACTCCACATTTTTAAATATTTGAAACATCTAAAGAATTTACATGCGAAAAGCTACAGTAGCAATAACAGGACTGGTTCTTCTTTCTTTTATCCTATCAATCTATTTTTACCCGCAGGTACCTGAACAGATGGCAACTCACTGGAACTCACAGGGAGAAGTAGACGGCTATATGTCGAAACTCTGGGGGCTCTTTTTCATGCCGTTAGTGATAACGGGTCTTGTAATTATGTTCCTGGTAATTCCGAGAATTGACCCGCTGAAAGAAAATATAGCAAAATTCAGGAAATATTATGACGGGTTTATAGCGATAATGGTTTTGTTTATGGTCGGTGTCCATCTCCAGATACTGCTCTGGAACACAGGAATTCAGATCAGCCCCAATGCCGTAATTCCTGTAGGGATAGGGCTTCTGTTTTATTATATAGGGATACTTACGGAAAATGCAGAGCAGAACTGGTTCATCGGAATCAGGACACCCTGGACTCTCAGCAGCGAGAGGGTGTGGAAAAGAACTAACCGGCTTGGAGGGAAACTATTCAAGATAGCAGGAATAGCAGCAATCTTCGGGGCTTTTTTTCCGGAACTTGCAATATACTTCATCCTTGTGCCCGTAATTTTTGTAGCCGGGATTACTGTTGTTTACTCATATATTGACTATCAAAAGGAACTTAAAGAAAATGAAAGAAAATGAAAGAAGATTAAAGAAGTAGGTGAAAAAAGCTAAAAGGACTGGAAAAAGGAATGAAAGAAAATGAACAGGGCTAAAAGAAAGAACTAACAGAAATCGAAATTTGAAATCAAAACTTAAAAAATAAGGTTTAAAGCTTCCTGTGTTTCATATTTCCGGGAATCATTTTAACCGGTTTCTGACACCTTATTTATCATTATGTTTATCTAACATGCTCTCATTTTGTCATATTGATTATTATGACTGAAGAGATAAGTAAAAATTTAAACAAACCAGTCGAAAACGGAGATAGTATTTCCGTTGATTATGTGGGAAAACTGGAAGATGGCACAGTTTTCGATACATCGGAAAAGGAAGCTGCCGCTGAGGCAGGGATATACAACGAAATGAGAGACTACAATCCTCTGACATTCACCGTGGGAGCGGGGCAGATGATTAAAGGCTTTGACGAGGGCGTGGTCGGAATGAAAGTGGGAGAAGAAAAAACCATTACAATTCCTCCCGAGGAAGCGTACGGAGAATATATGAAAGAGTACGCAAGGGAACTGCCACGTAATGCTGTAGATTTTACTCCGGAAGTAGGGATGCAGCTGGCTACGGAAACCGGACTCCGGGGCACTATCACAGAGGTAAGCGAGGAAAACTTCATTGTGGACTTCAACCATGAGCTCGCAGGCAAGACCCTGATATTCAAAATAAAAGTCGTTTCGATGGAGGCATAAAAAATGAGGGCGGGGAGGGGGACAATTTTTTTCCTGTCCATGCTGCTTCTGGGGAGCATAATCCTTGGAAGCGGATGCACGGATAAAGGGGACGGGACAGGGGAAGGCAGAGCTGTAAAGGCCGGCGATAACGTCCAGGTAGACTATGTGGGAAAACTCGAAGACGGCACCGTTTTTGACACTTCAATAAAAGAGGTAGCACAGGAAGCAGGCACATATAATCAGGGAAGAAATTACAGCCCCCTCGCCTTTACAGTTGGTGCAGGTCAGATGATTCCGGGTTTTGACGAAGGCGTAATCGGGATGAAAAAAGGAGAAGAAAAAACCATTACAATTCCCCCTGAAAAAGCTTACGGAAAATATGATGAAGCAAAAATTCAGGCCGTCCCCCTTGAGGACCTGAACCTGTCAGTGAAACCTGAAATAGGACAGACATTCAGCAGTATGTACGGGGAACAGTTCCGAGTCATTGATGTAAATGAAACGCATGTTACTTTTGACTCTAACCACGAACTCGCAGGCAAGACTCTTATTTTCGATATAAAGCTTATTTCAATAGAATGAAGCTTACGTCAGTTAAACCGGTTTAAAACCGGCTTATATTTCTTTAAAAAAGATGCACCCCTCTGGTAACCAGGAAAAAAATCAGGATTACCGAAAAAGCTGTAAAGAAAAAAAATTAGCAGGAGAAGGAACAATGGAGAACTCTCGTACTGTGAAAAAGGGAGATTATCTCCTTATTGATTATACTGGAAAACTTGAGAACGGAACAGTATTCGATACCACCTTAAAAGAAAAAGCTCTTGAAACTGGAATATATGATGAAGAAAAAAAATACAGTCCTTTCTTTTTCAGGGCAGACGCCGGTCAGGTGATAAAAGGTATCGATGCAGGGGTTCTTGGAATGCGAGAAGGAGAAGAAAAAATCCTTAAAATCGCACCCGGAGAAGCCTACGGAGAATATAAAAACTATCTCGTTCAGAAAGTTCCTCTTTCAAGGCTTGAACTAAAGGAACCTCCGGAAGCAGGAAAAAAAATAATAACGCCTGGAGGAAGTGAAGTTAAAGTGCTCGATTCCACTGAAACTTACGCAACCCTTGACTTCAACCAGGAGCTCGCAGGCAAAACCCTGATCCTTGAAATAAAACTTGTCACCATTGTAAACGGATCTTGAAATATAGGCCGATTATGGAAATGTCAGCTGGTCCTTGAAATCAAAGTTGTACTGGCGCACCCCGCAACAAGCTAGCGGGGTATTCGACTGGAATAAATTCATCTTCACGATAATTCACTAGAAGTTAATTTAAGAATCCACAACCTGGAAAGTGGTGGAAGATGGAAAAGGAAGAGAAAGTAGTGGTAGTGCTGCTCATTATGGCATTGTTCTCTCTTTCGACAGCGTACCTGCTCTTCGGGCAGGAACTTGCAGGAGCTGGACAACAGTCGGAAGGAAAAGCCCTGAAGTACACCCACGAATCCGAAGTTGGGGAAAAAGTGTCTCTTGATGCTGAGGTTTTAAGTAAACGATTTACTTATACCGGAGATCACCTGCTTTTAGAAGTAAACTTTGACTCCGAAGTCCTTAGCGTATTTATCCCGAAGACAGCAGGGGCCGAAGCCCTGGACGGATTAATCAATGAAGGAGACTTCATAAGCATAACAGGCATTATTTCTGAGTATAAGGGGAAGAAAGAGATAAGGGTAGAACGAAAAGAGGATATTGCTCTGAAATAATCGTCATCAATAAGCTTTGAAACAGGAAGAACAGATCGTTAACAATATATCTATAGAGTAACATTTGAGAAAATATGAAAGCATGTATCATGTGCGGAGGCACAGGGACAAGGCTCAGGCCACTGACCTTCAAACACCCGAAACCTAGCATACCGATTCTCAATAAACCATCAGTCCTGCACCTGATAGAGCACCTTTCGAGGGAAGGGTTCAATGAAATAGTCATGACCCTGGGATATATGGGAGAACGCATAGAGGAACAGCTCGGAGACGGGCACATGTTCGGAGTACACATCGATTATGTGTATGAGAAAGAGAAGATGGGGACAGCAGGCGGGGTAAAAAATGCTGAAAAGTACCTGAAAAATGAGCCTTTCATCGTGCTTGGGGGAGACCACGTCCTTAACCTCGACCTGAGGGAGATGTACCGCTTCCATGAAACAAACGATGCTCTGGTAACTATAGGACTCCTTTCCATTGATGACCCGAGGGAATTCGGGATTGCTGATATGGATATAAACAACCGGATCCACCGCTTCCTGGAAAAACCCAAATCCGGCCAGATATTCAGCAATCTTGCAAGTACAGGCATTTACATCTGTGACCCTGAAATTTTTGACTGGATCCCTGAAAATAAAAAGTATGATTTTGCAAAAGACCTTTTCCCTGCCCTGCTTGCGGCAGATAAGAGAATTAACGGCATGCTTGTCCGGGGAAAATGGACTGATGTAGGGAGTTCGGCAGCCTACAGGCAGGCCCAGCGCTGGATGCTGGATGCCCTTCCAGGGACCACAATAGAAGGAAACTTCACAACAAGAAACGCAAGAATACGAGGCCCCTTATCCATAGGAAACAATGTCTCGATCGGTTCGAATTCTTCACTCGTTGGGCCCATTGTTATAGGAGAAAACACTGTAATTGGCGATAATGTCCTTATCGGACCTTACAGCGTGATAGGTGCAAACTGCACTATCGATAATAATGCAAAGATTCTTTCTTCGTACCTTTTTGATAATGTATGCATAGGTAAAAACTCCAACATCTCCGGAGCTGTAGTTGCAGATGAAACTGCTGTAGGAGATGAGTGCAGCCTGGAGAATGGGACAGTAATCGGGCATAAAGTAATAATAGGGAACAATTCGACCATACATTCGGGAGTAAAGATCTGGCCTGAAGTTGTGATCGAAAAGAATTCCAGCATAAAGGAAATTGTCATCAATTCGGACTATGATACTACATATGAAGGCTCCTGAAATACAGGATTTAAAGAAAGGTTAAAACCAATCAAAAATTAAGAGTATATATAAGAGAATCTAAAATCAAAAGAGGACACCCAAAATTAAGAGTGAGTATAATCGAGAGTCTGCATTGAGAATCGAAATCGAAACCCATATTCCAGGTTAAACGCATAATTCCAGGTCAAAAGGTATGTTCCGGATTTATCTGGACTCTAATTAAAAGTATTCATAGCCTGAGAATACGGGTTTCTTGCAAATTCAAATTGAGTTTTCAATATTGATCCGAATTTTTGCTTTTGTAATCTTTCACAGGCTCTCTGCCGGATTTTTGTCCGATTATTATCTTTCGATACTCCCTTTTTAATTGGTTGGTATTTATTCAGAAATGTCCGTATATGAAGTCTCAATCCTTCTTTTAACTCGCCGCTCAAGGCTTGAGCCCGCCTGCGTACAGTAGTAGATAAAAACAAAAGTATTAGACGGGCTGGAAACCTTATGCCAAATCTCAACCGTGTACCTGGGGACAACCATCATTTCTGATACAGATAATTTCTTTCTGATACACAGATAATTTTCATTTTCTTATTTTTTAGTACAGATTTCTTAAGAAACAGGAACTTTTAAGAAATACAATCGCTTAGTAGACATAAATCTGTTAAGAATAAGTAAGGATCTTATAAGAACGGTGCAGACCTTTTAAAATTGGATTCCAGATTAAAGAAAACAGTTCACTCTGACATATCGAACTTCTCTTGTGCCGTTCATTATATATTGGAGAAAGAAGTTTCCTTAAATAAGATAATACCTATACTAAAGAATAAAATTAAGAGATTTCAATGACCAGGTATAAAAAATGGCTTATTGGGTCGCTGGTTATCAGCGCTGTATCAATTGCCCTGGTTACATGCTTGACTTTTAACTCGGAGACTATTGAAGCCCTGAAAAGGATCAAGCTGGAGTACATTCTGGCAGCTGCCCTCCTTCATATTAGCTCATACTTTATCTGGGGGCTGCGGACCCGGGCTCTCTGCAAAGCCCTGGGATACAGGATAAGTGTCCTGAAAGTGACAGAGATAGTTATCTCAGGTACTTTTGTGGCTGGAATTACTCCTTCTTCTGCAGGCGGAGAGTTCCTGAGAGTCCACGGCCTGACCAGGAACAAAATTCCTCTCGGCAAGGCTACTGCAATCGTTGTAGGGGAACGCCTGCTTGATGCCATTTTCATATTTTCCTGTCTGCCTTTTGCCTTTTACGTTCTTGGGGACATTCTTTCAAATTATGAATTTGATGCAGCTTTCTTAACAGTAAATTTCCTTGTCTTTGTACTTCTCGTCTTTTTTGTTTACGGCGTCTGGAAACCCGAAAAAGTAAAATACGTAACTCACAGGCTAACAGGCAGGCTTGCTCCTTTTTTTGGAAAAAAGACCGATGCTGCAGTTTCACACTTAATGGAACAGATTGACAGGGAAATAGACCATTTTCATGACAGTGTCAGGGTCTTTTTTTCAGAAGGAAAAAGAGGGCTGCTCTGGGGAATTGCCTACACTGTTATTTTCTGGACCGTAGAATTTTCACTGCTCGTCCTGATCCTGATGGGCCTTTCACGGACACCTTCAATTATCACCGTCTTTGCAGCTCAGGTGCTCCTAGCTGTTATAATGGTAATACCCGCAACTCCCGGAGCAAGCGGAGTTGCTGAATTAGGAGCAGCGTCCATCTTCTCTATTTTTGTAGATTCATCCATTCTGGGAATTACCGTACTTGCCTGGAGAACCCTGACATACCATATGAACCTTTTAATAGGAGGACTAATGAGTCTGAAAATAATTAAAGACATGAATATGATTAAAAAACTAATCGGAGACTCTCCCGAACCCCCACATAGCGCCTGAAAAAGTATTTTGAACCGGAAAATCACCGTACAGCAGAGGAAAGCCGGGGAAAATACCAGAAGGAAGCTGGGGAAAATACCAGAGGAAAGCCGGGGAAAATACCAGAGGAAAGCCGGGGGAAATGTCAGAGGAAATGTTAGAGAAAAGCCAGAGAAATACTGGAGAGATAAATCCTCAAATCCGGTTTTCAAAACTCTTTTTTGAAAGATATTTAATTTCAAGAAATCCGACTGCAAAGAAATCCGGGTTTCTCCAAGCCCACCGACCAGTATAGATTTATATTTTATTCTCACAAAACTTTATGCCATGCCCTCCAGAGAAATCATCTTTGAAGTCCTGAGAAAAAGTGTACATATGGTCTCAGTCCTGATAGTGCTCATCTACGAATTTTTCGGGAAAGAGACAATTCTCTGGGTGCTCATGCTTTTCCTGATAATTGTCCTTTTCCTGGAATACCTCCGGCTCGAACAGGGCATGAAAATTCCCATTTTCCATACGATGTACAGGGAGCATGAAGCCGATAGCTGCGGAGGGCACATCTTCTTCGCCCTGGGTGCAATTGCGGCAATCTCCCTCTTCAGCAAGGAAATCGCTTATGCTGCAGTCCTCATGACCACCTTCGGAGACCTGGCTGCAGCCCTTATAGGAAAATTCTACGGAAAAAAAAGAATTTTCAAAAAAATCTTTAAAAACGATAAATCTCTTGAAGGTTCAACTTCCGAATTCATAATTGATCTGTTGATCGGACTCGTCATAGTTGGAGATCCCTTAGTGTCCCTCGTCATGGCTTTTTTTGCAACCCTTACGGAAACCGCAGTAAACCAGATAGACGATAACCTTGTGATACCTGTTTTTTCCGGCTTCTTCGGGCAGATGACCCTGCTTCTACTGATGTATTTATGATAAGCCTCTTAACCGAAAAGAAAGGGCAGCATACCCTCTGGACGCAATTCGGGAAGGAAAAACCATGATACTATAAATTAGTCCGCTTGAGCGAGCGGAGCGAGTGAAACGGACCGCGTGCTCCCGAAGCGCAATTCGGGTGCTGAAGCGCAATTCGGGTGCCGAAGCGAAACCCGGGCAGAGCAACTTGGGGAGCGGGCAGGGAGAAGTCAAGCTGCTGCTTCTTCGGCTCCTGTTTCAGTTTCACCCTGGGCTTGTTTAAGCCTTCTCATCTCCCTTATGCGCCTGACCAGGATTTCTCCAAGGTAAAGGACAAGGGCTGCAAGAAGCACATACACTTTAAGGCTCACGGGATCGTTTGACTCCCTTTCGGAGTTCTGCCTGGCATCCTTCAGGAGAAGGGCTCTTGCTTCCTTTTCAGTATAAATCTTCCCTCCGGTTGCAAGGATAAGAGGCTCGATATCTTTATTGAGCCCGACTTCAAGGTACTCACGCGGGTAGTTTACCGCAAGCGGATAGCCTGAAATGTCGTGAATCCCGACATTTACCGGGTTTATGCTTGCCTCGTAGGTATTCCTGCCTGTAAGAGCAAGATCAAGCGAAGCTCCGTCCAGTTTAAGCTGTGGGACTCCTTCGTCGTACATTATCAGGGTGAGGTCGGAAGGGGTGCCCAGCCAGGTATCCGGAGCTTCAACAACAGCTCCTTCTTCGGCCTGCGGGTTCCCGATTGCCCAATTGGTAGTGCCTGAAATAAGTCTGCTGTTTGACCCGTTGTAAAGAGCAGAAGACCAGCGAGTAGCTTTGCTTCCCCCATTATCCGTGGTAAAGGCTGCAACACGCCCGAGCCCGAAGCGCCATGTGGTGAGCACAGGCTGCCCCGTAACCGTAATGACAAGGCGTTCAGCCCCTGCTTTTGGCGTAACCTGATTATATCCTGTGATACTGGCGTTAGTGAGGTTCACACCCTTCGTAATGAAATGATCCGGAGAGTACTCAAGAAGCAGATAGGAATCAAGCTCCTCGCTTTTAGTTTCGTCCTCAGGAGTCATGTCGAGATCTTCAAACCCTATATTTGCCCTCTCACCCATTTCGATATGTTTATAGTTATTTTCAAGCCCCAGGTTCTGCATTAGCTTCTCAGCATAGAAGTTTCTGGTCTTGTCAGTCTGAGAGGGAGCAGTAGAGCGGATATGGATAAAGTAAAGGTTTACACCCATATCCTTCAGCTCTCGTGCAGTCTGAAGGCTCTGGTCATACGAGTCCTCAATCCCTCCGTCAGAGATTATAATAGCATCAAGCTCGCCGTCCTCGCCTTCAAGCATATCTTTTGTGACATCAAGCCCCTGATCCAAAGAGGTCTCAGTCTGATCACTGGGGGTCAGCTGCGAGATTTTATCTTCCAGAAGGGCAAGGTTCTGCGGAAGCCCCATGAACACAAACCCACCGGAAACATCGTATCCCACGCTCCCGAATGCTATAACGCCAACATTTGCATCTTTCAGGTTTTCATTCCTGAGGATATAGATGGCATTTGACAGGATATCTCCCTGAGTACCGTGGGCAGCTGTACTTGGAGAAACATCGAGAATCAGGACCAGGTTTCTCCCTCCTTTAAACTCGGAAGGTTTTGATAATACAGGCAGGACTTCCTCGAGGGAAGAATTAAGGTATTTTCCGTAATTATAAGCCTTATCTCCTCCGACAACAATAAGCCCGCCCCCGTTGCTGACATAATTTTTGATTTCCTTTATCTCAGCCTCGGAAAAAGTGTCTATGAACTGGTTGTCAAGCACAAGGACCTTACTGTCTGTAATATTCCCTGCTCCGGGATAACCGTTTACAACCGAAACTTCGTAAAGGTTGCTCAGGACACTGGCGAGAGGAGAGCCGGTCTCACCGGTAATAAGCGTGAGTTTTGGTTTGGGAATTACATAAAGGGACTTGTAGAACTCGTTGTTAACCTCGTTTAAATCCCCTCCGGACACATCACTGATCTTTACCCTTATATTATGGGCACCGAGAGTGGTAAAAGCCTGATTAATCGGAATCGTATTATTCCGGGCATTCTGTGTAAACGTCCTGCTCTGGATAAGCGCTTCGTCCACAAAAATTTCAAGGAAATAACTGACACTCTGTTCCGAAGCCTGGCGGACAACTATCTCAAACTCATTCTGATTGTTGACAACAACTGTTTTGTCCCCGAGCACCTCGACGCTGAGGTCATTTGTCTCAAGCTCGGGCTGGACAAGATAGACTGGAGTGTCTGCGTCCTTTGCAAATTTCAGAGCGTCTGAAAGGTCCTTTCCTGCGTTATTGTTTCCATCGGTGACAAGAACAATCTGGTTGCCAAGCCCGGAGTACTGGGTCACAGCATCCCCTAGAGAGGTCTTATCCCCTGTTAGCTGCACCAGGGTGGTAGGGGTATTTGCCGTAAGGGCTTCATACAGGCCGGTACCTGTTTCTTCAGGGAAAATCCCCATACTTGCTGTCTGGTCCTGAACAAACACAAGTGAAGGGTCTTCTTCACTGATAGTCTGGGTAACCGTTGTATAGGGTGCAGCCAGGGCCAGGACAAGGAGAAGGGCAACAAGCATTCTCCATTCCACAAGTTTTGTTTTTGTCTTCCGCAGGAGATAGAAACCCGCAACAATCACGGGAATTATAAGTAAGAGCATCTCGGGGCTCTCAAGGGCTACGTTCACAGTTCACCCCTCCCGCGGACGATCAGGATTTCAAGCAGCATAAGCAGGAACAGGACTCCTATAAGATAATTGGTAATATCGTTCTTTGCAGTATAGGTGTCAGCCCGGACGAGCCTGGTCTCATCTTTTGCAACTGCCCGACTGATAAGTTCCGAGGCGTCTACTGTAGTATTTGATTCCCGGTCATCATAGAGGTTGACTGCAATCTTCTTGTCCGAAATCTCGTATATCCCCACCTCGTCAAAGAGCAAACGGTTTGCTGTCAGGGTCTTTGAAGGCGTGCGGATTTCCCCGGTCTTTGAAAGGGAGGTCACGGTGCCGGTTTCAAGGTTGTATTCTGAAATTTCCCCTGTGCCGCCAAGCCACTCAACCAGCTTTATCCAGAACACAGGATACTCAGGCAGGTTATGGAAATTGTTCCAGGCTCCATCCCCGAGCTCGTCACTAAGCCCCATATAGAAGATAGTCCCTTTACCTACCTGCCAGTAGCTCAGCACAGGAATACCGTTCTCCGTGGCTACAAGCGTTGTAGAACCTGTCCTCTCAGTTGCATTCATGTATTTGCGGACCGAGATTTCTTCGGGGTTTATGTCCTGTGTAATGCTGCTCTTAAGGGTTTCTTCAACCTCAAGCCCGTTTTCTGCTTCCTCAACTCCGATAGGTTTCACAGGCAGGAGCTTAACAAGGCCAACCTCGGTTTTCTCAGGGGCAAGGGCTTCGCTTGCAATGAAAACCGCATTCCCTCCGTTCCGCACGTAATTTTCGATAATGTCCACCGAGCCGTTGGCAATCGGGGTTTCTTTCTGGGCAAGCACTACAAGGGAGTAATTATCAAGGGAAGAAGGCACGGATTTCTGGATTTTCAGGTCGCTATTTGGAAGTAGGGAAAGTGCGGTTTTTGAAGGCAGTTTCCCGTTATCTGTGACATAGAGGATCTGCTGCCCGGAGGTATCCGGAATGGAGATGTAAGCTTTGTTGTCAACAGACAGGTCATCTTTAACATTGAGGCTTATTGTGGTGAGTCCGGGCCCCAGGTTTGCAAGTGTAAACTGGTTTGTGCCGCCTGCAGGGACATCAAGAGTAAAAGACTTTGAAACATTTCCCGAAGTTCCTCTTCCGGCCTCTATTTTAACGGTTTCACTCTCGCCTTTGTAGTTTTTGACCACACCGGTGTAGCCGTATTCCCCATCCATGGCTTCAATCCAGCCATTAATGATTCCTATGTTGTCTGCAGGCTTTCCGACCTTTACGAAATTGACCTCAAGCCCGTAGGATTCGGCCAGGTTCTTGGAAGCTACGGGGTCATCTCCTCCCCAGTTTGTAAAGTCTGAGATAACAATGATCCGTCCCCCTTCTTTAGAGAGGAGACGCATACCTGTAGAAATGGCTGCAGACAGATCGGCAGTGCCGGCTCCGGGCTTGACCTTATTGAATATATCCCCGGCAGCCGAAGCGCTCCCGCCTTCAAGGGCGAGCAGGGGAATATTGGAAGCAAGGATTATGCTGTTTTTCTTGCTCACATAACCGTCGGCAATTCCAACCGCGTCTTCAAAACGAGACTCGACCTGCATGCTTGCCGAAGTATCAAGGATGATCACCGTATGCTCTCCGCTGAGGGGCTCATTTGAAGTGTAATAATAGCCCGCGGCCCCAATGGAAAGAAGGATCAGCATAAGGAGTTGAATCAGGAAAAGAGGGTCCTGCACGATTTTCGTGATTGAGGCATAAACCCTTTTTCGTTCCCTTTCAAGCTTGAGGATAAACATTAAGGAGGGAATCGAAAGCACCGCTGGTTTTGGGCGGAGCATGTAAATGATTATAAGTGGGATGACACTCAGGAGGGCAGCAAGAGCAAGGGGGGTTTGAAACGGCATTTTTTAGCGTCTCCTTCTCCTGATCGTATGGTAGAAAGCATCAAAGATAGGAGTGTCGGTTGTATAGGTGTGGAACTCGGCTCCGACCTTCATGCAGGTTTTTTTAATCCTTGCAGTGTGGTCGTCCAGCTTCCGGGTATAGCGTTCCTTGAACTTTTCACTGATATATGTCCTTATCTCTTCACCTGTTTCAAGGTCTACAAGCTTGCTGTTTCCCTGAAGAGGAAGTTCTTTTTCCGTGGGGTCAAGTACCTGTATAACGATAAGGTCGTGGTCGGAGAGCCTGTACAGAGCTGTTTCTATTGCCTCCGGGTCCTGCATGAAGTCCGAAATCAGGATTACAAGGGATCTGGACTTGATTTCCCGGCTGTATTTCAGAACGGCTTCACTAATGGAGGTCCCGCCCGAAAGTTCAAGTTCGCTAAGCCGGTCGATTGTCCGCATGAGGTTCTTCTTGCCCCTGCGGGGTTTATTGATATCAATTTCGTCCGTAAAAGTGGATATGGCAAACCTATCATTATATTTGGTTACCATGTAAGCAAAACCTGCAGCAAGCATGGCAGAATACTCGAACTTCGAGGTCCCCTTTTCAGGATAGTCCATGCTTTTGCTGGCGTCCAGAAGGATATGAGTAGTAAGGGTCTTTTCTTCCTCAAACTGCCGCACATAGAGCTTTTCAGTCCTCGCATAAGCCTTCCAGTCTATATCTTTCAAAGCGTCGCTTGAGTCATACTCCCTGAACCCGATAGTATCGATGCCGTGTCCGCTGCGGGTTGAGGGGCGGTTTCCGGCATAGACCGTCGATACTCTCTTCCGGACCGAAAAGGTAAAGCTGTCAAGCTGCCTGAAAAAATCCGTTTCGATTTTTTGTTTTGTGCGAGTCATTCTGGATCGTCAACCGAAAAGCCCGGTTCTGCCCGGACCTGGAAAACCCCTGGGGGTTTTAACTTTGTTTTACATTTTATGCAATTCGAGTCTCAGAACCTGCTCAATCACAGGTTCGTAAGAGTTCATTTATCTGATCGGCTTACTATTTCATTTAAGTTTCATTTAAGTTTCATTTAAGTTTCATTTAAGTTTCATTTAAGTTTCTTGAGAATTTCCTCAATGGCTTCATCAGGGGTCATCCCGCTTCTTTCGGCTTCGAAGGTAAGGATCAACCTGTGACGGAGAACCGGGTAAGCCATGTAATCAATATCCTCTTTGCTCACGAAGTTTCTGCCCTGTATCAGGGCTCTTGCCTTTGCTGCAAGGATCATGCCAATGGATGCGCGGGGAGAAGCCCCGTACTCGATGTGCTCTTTGTCTTTGCGGGTCATTGACACAATAGAAAGGACGCGCTGCTTGAGTTCTTCGGAGATAGGAACCTGCCGGGTAAGCTTCTGCAATTCGAGAAGTGTAGACTTGTCCAAGCCCCTGGTGATCTTAGGGGTTTCGGATTTCGTATAACGGTTTATGATCTCCATTTCCTCTTCAAAGGTGGGATAGTCTACAAGGATCTTTAAGAGAAAACGGTCTAATTGGGCTTCGGGAAGGGGATATGTGCCCTCCATTTCTATGGGGTTCTGGGTGGCAAGGATAAAGAAGGGACGGTCAAGAAGGAAGGTATCGTTTCCGACTGTTACCTGTTTTTCCTGCATGGCTTCGAGCAGAGCTGATTGAGTTTTAGGGGAAGCACGGTTAACCTCGTCTGCAAGCACGATGTTTGCAAAGACAGGGCCTGGTTCAAACCTGAATTCTTTTTTATTATCTTTCTCCTCAATCATATTGGTCCCTGTGATATCAGAAGGCATCAGGTCAGGGGTACACTGAATTCTGCTGAACTTCAGGTTCATTGCCTTTGCGATCGTAGAGATCATCAGGGTTTTTCCAAGTCCGGGATTGCTTTCCACAAGGGCATGCCCTTCACAGAGGATTGAGATTATAATCTGTTCCACTACCCTGTCCTGACCCACTATGACAGTCCCTATCTCTTCAAAGAAATTTTTAAAAATCCTGCCTGCGTTCTGGTAGGTCGCGGAGGCCTGCCCTGAATCGATATTATTCTCATTCATATCTGCTTCACCCTTTAAACTGCTGTTTTTCGCGGGTCCCGAGGCCCGCTCCTGCTGAACCTTATCCGTTCCTGCAACAGAATACCATTCAAAAACAGCCTGTTACTCCAAATACAGCCTGTCAGTCTCAGCCTGTTATTCAAAACACAGCCTGTTATTCAAAAACTGCTTTCCAATAGCTGTTTTTCAATAATTCTCGATCAAACTGAATACAGGTAAATTTGACTTAATATAAATTTATTATATCATTCTTCTGCAAGTTGTTCAAAGTAACTCTGGATAACACTCCTGTACCCTTCAGGAAGGTTCTCGTAGTAAGCCTGAGAAGCAACGGCTTCCGGGTTGTAGACATCCGACTGAATAAAGGATTCGTTGTCTCTCTGTTCTCCGTCCTCCTGGATCGTAAAGCCCTCCCCTCCACCCGGAGGTATCTTTAAGTCTACTTCCTTGCCCTCAATTATGATAACGGCAGGTTCTCCAAAAAGTCCTTCATTGTTCTGCGGGTCTCCTGAAGTCCCACCATTTTCCTCTACGGAAATAAGATTCGAATCCGAACCCGGGAAGGGAATAGTTTCGATTACTTCCTCCAGGTCGAGGGGGCCGACAGGTGCCTGATATCCTGTATGGGCAACATATGCCAGAACCGTGACAGCAAACACAGTTATCAGGAGATCCTTTGCAAGCTTTTTTCTGTTAAGGAAGACAGAGGACTTCACAGGCTTCGAATCGATTATAACGCCGCCTATAAGGTCACGGACAATAATGTTATCCATATCCCGGTTGTCATAGGCGGTCCTCATCCTTTCCCTGAGTACAGGGTATTTTTCTTCAATAAGGGAAATCGCATCTTTCTTTTTAGCCCTGTAATACCTGAATGCTGTGAGTATAAGAGAGAAGGTAAAGGCAAGAATAATCAGCCCCAGGGTCTCAAAGACAATTTCAGACCCAGGAATACTGTATTTTGCACCGGTATAGGGTTCGAAGGTGTCAATCATTAGGAATATATCCCTCATGTTGAGGAGCACAAAAAGGGCGTAGAGAACCAGAAACGTTGCAAGAAGGTCTGCGAAAACATAGAGTCCTCTATATTTCTTCAGAGCTGATTCGTGTTTGTTGATGATATTTTCAATCTCTAGAGCCATCTCGCTCCCTTCTGCAACCGGAGATCCCGGTGTTATTATATTTAAGAGTAGTATATAAAGAGGCACGCCGACATATTAAGATACTATAGAAAGATATTACAGAAATATACTATATAAAGGTATTATATAAAGGTACACGTTCCAGCTAAAGGTACACGTCCCACCTGCAAGTTCCTTCCGTAAGTGCCTTCCGTATTATATATATATCCACGTTTATACCCATATCAGGTTTCTTTTTTGAACCTGAAGGTCCCTGATTATTTGGAAATCTTGAAGGCCGGATAGGAACCCAGTACTTTTAATGTATTAGTTTTAGTTTTTGACTTTGTACCAGCTTTTGATTTTATATCTTCAAAGGCATCTTTTATAAGTGCATCGCTTGTATGACCTTCAAAATCGATGTAGAAGTAATAGTCTCCGAGTTCTTTTTTGGAGGGTCTTGATTCGATTTTTGTAAGGTTAATTCCTCTTTTCGCAAAAGCCCCCAGAAGTTCGTATAATGCCCCTGGCCGGTCTTTTTCCAGGGATACGATAAGAGATGTTTTGCAGGCCGAAAGGCTGACCTTTTCTCTCCAGGTTTCGTGTTCAGCCTGGAGCTCATGCTCTGCATTTCGGCAGGGCTCCGGGCTCAATTCCCCTTCAACGCCTGCATCAACGCCTGCGGCTCCCAAAGTCCGCTCCGATGAAATCTTTTTTTCAGCCCGGATAACAATAAAACGGGTGTGGTTTTCCTTTCTGTCCTGGATATTTGAGAGCAGGATTTTCAGCCCGTAACGCTCTGCAGCCTCAGGGGATGCTATTGCTGCCATTTCCTCAAATTCCCCTGCCAGCCTGGCTGCATGGGAAGTGCTGCCCGTGCTCCTGAGTTCCGCTTCAGGAAAATGCTTCTTCAGGAAATGCCTGCACTGTGCGAGCCCCTGGGGATGGGAAAGGATTACCCTGATCTTCTCGGGCCCGCCTTTAGAGAGCAGGCAGTGCTCGATTTTGACAACTATTTCCCCAATTATAACAGCCTCGTTTTCAAGGAGGAGATCGAGGGTGACTCCTACGGAACCTTCGATGGAGTTTTCTACAGGGACTACGGAGATGTCTGCTTTTCCTTCAACTGCAGCCAGGAATGCGTCCTCTATGTCTGCGAAGTACCGAAACTCTGCATCCATCAGGCTATTTTTCAGAGCCCATAATTTTGCAGCCCTTTCCGAATACGAGCCTTCAGGCCCCATTACACCTATGATCATCTGAAGGTTAATTGGGGGAATGGTAATAATAATTTTTGATGGCGATGTTGAATCATCTTAGTTGAGCCAGCAGAGTTGCGCCGCCCGAATTGCGCTTTGGGATCACAAGAAATCGCAGATTTCCTGGGAGTTGCGATGTAATCGCAACAGTAAGCGGTCCTTTTCGCTGCGCTCAAGAGGTCTTTGTCCTGATGGGTGAAAATCACAAAAATGAAATATGGATGAAGGCAAGAGGGAAAGGTATTGAGGAGCAGGTAAAGAAAGATCAGTCTGAAAGACCTGAATTTTTTAGTTTTCAGAGTCCTTTTTTCCCGGGTTG
Source organism: Methanosarcina sp. 1.H.T.1A.1 (assembly GCF_000979295.1). Taxonomy (NCBI): domain Archaea; kingdom Methanobacteriati; phylum Methanobacteriota; class Methanomicrobia; order Methanosarcinales; family Methanosarcinaceae; genus Methanosarcina; species Methanosarcina sp. 1.H.T.1A.1. The sequence goes on from NZ_JJQY01000140.1 coordinate 27,860, forward strand.
TCTGTTCAGCCTAGTTCTTCTTGAAGGTCAAGCTTCTCTCCTTCATTCCACAGAATTTCAAACTCCTCTTTGAGATTTTTTGCAAGCCCGATGTCCCGGATTTTCACAACCGAAAGGACCCGGTCCCTGTCTTTCGGGTGGGGTTGAAAAAGGATGACAATGCTGTCATCAACGACTCCAAAACAGGAATTAAAAGTCTGGAAGAGCCTGACGTCCAGACCTTTTTTAAGTTTTCCGAGGGTTTCATCCTCCTGCCTGGAAAGGAGAGAAGTGAGAGCCCTGAAACGCGAAGAAACCATCAGCCTGATTTTAACTCCCCTGTCAATGGCCCTTGTGATTTCAGGAATCAGGCAGGCAATGACAGGCATCCCGAAAATGGGAGGAATGACACAGATAGATGTTTTTACTTCTCCATATATGGAAGTGGCAAATTTTTTGATTTCGGACTCGGTGATGGCTGTTGTCCAGAAGACCTCATCTTTTCGCTTCTGGACCTGGACAGCTTTCAGGGCCTGCTTTGCCTCTTCAACAATCCCTTTCAAAACCGCCATTTCTCTTTCGATTTCGCTTTTTCGCCTCTCAAAAAAAACATCAAGAGCAAGCTCAGGGTCAACCGCCCGAAACTTTTTGGGCCTTGAGGCCTGGACTTCCACAAACCCCTTTCCTGCCAGAGCTTCAAGGACTGTATAGATCTTTCCATAGGGCACTTCCGAATCCCTGTAGATGGCTCTTGCTTCGGAAACGCCCAGTTTCAACAAAGAAAGATAGGCAGCTGCTTCATAGGCATTCAGGCCGATGTCCTGAAGAAGCTTTTCATTTTGCATACAGGAATTTGGGGTATAATATCTTAAAACAGTTTCGAAAAAAGACCTGTGCATAAGATGCCTGAAAATACCGACATCTGATGCGAAAACAGTTTCTGGTTTCGGATACCAGAAAAAATAATCCCGACCTGAAATGATTTCAACTTATATTTCAATTTTATTTGATTAATTTCAGTGCATCTCTGCAAGCTGCTACGGCAGGCGCGCCTGAGGTTATGAATATGACATCCATAACTTCCATTATTTCCTCTTTGGTAGCGCCGTTCTTGAGGGCACTCTGCATCTGTACAACAGTACACCTTTCGCACTGCTTGGATGCAACGACTGCAAGAGCTATCATAATCTTGACCTTTGCAGGCAGGGCTCCGTCGGACAGCAGTTTATGGTCACATCTTTTGTATTTGTGCAGGAACTCCGGGTCCAGCTCCCCCAGGGTTTTCAGGATCTCCGGGGTAAAACCCAGTTTCTCACTCATGTCTTCAATTAACTTTTCATGTTCTCCCATATAATGAACCCCCAGTTTTGGTATGGTTATTATTTAGTAAATTGGATATTATTAATATTAAAGCTTGGGATGTACACTATATGGGAATAATAAAGGAATTAAAAGTGGATCCGCCGCCCGAGTTTCGCGTTGGGATCACAGAAAATCGGAGATTTTCTGGGAGTTGCGATGTAATCGCAACAGCACGAGGTCCGTTTCAGCAGAGTTGCGACTCTGCAGTACGCTGCCCTTTTCGCTGCGCTCAAGAGGGCTAATCTATGGGTTTTAGCAGTGAGCTCAGCTCGCTCAATCGGACTATTTTTGAGTAAAGAGATTTAATGGATCAACCGTGGATCAGCCTGGGAAGACAACGAGTGCAGACCCAGATACTTTCCATGTTGTGCCTGAGGGGCATAAGGTAACGGGTGTCCTCTCCGGCTCCGCATTCGAAACAGCGGATTGAGATGTCTTTCTTTTTCGGCTGGGCTTCAGCTTTTTCCCTGTTAAATTCAACTGTGTACCTTTCTTCGATAGAGAGGGCGCCTTCGGGACAGACCCCGATACAGAAGCCCATGCCATCGCAAAGTTCTTCGGATACTACTTTTGCTTTCCCGTTAATGATTTGAATAGCGCCTTCAGCGCAGGGTGCAACACATTTTCCGCAGCCTGTGCATTTTTCCTCGTCAATTTTTATAATTGTTCGTTTTACCATGAAGATTAACCCCCTTTCCCTTTAGATCAATTCCTTTTATGGAGATATAGAATCTGATTTATCGAAGTATCTGATTTACCGAAGAGATCAAACATCTGCTAACATGAACTGCCATTTGAAATCCGGCAAATAACCTTCCCTGTACAACACTGCTTTATAATCAGTTATCATTTTGCTCATTTTACAGGTATACTTTATGAAGTCCGTGCCTGCTTCGCCTTTGAATAGAATTTTTTCTGCTTTCTCCAGAAGGTCCGGATAGATAAACACCAGTTCTTCTTTGGTGTGCAAAAAAAGAGCAGAAAAATCCCTGTGAATGACCATGCTTCTTTTCAAGAGCTCCGTATTTAAGGTATCTTCAGAGATATAGTCCTTGAATTTTAGATAAGCATGAAAGTTCGCGATGTTCTGATTTAAAGAATTCAAAATAGAATACAGCATATTGTCGGTTTGAGGAAGAGGAAGGTCCTGAAGCTCAGGATGTGCACCCTCATAGGATTCGTTTTCGTCTATATTTTTGTCCCGAGTTGTATCGTAGTCCATTTTATCAACCTGGTATATCTGCAACTTGTGTTCTCAACTTGCAACTTGTATTTTCAATTTGCAATTTGTATTCTCAACTTATATTATCCGCAACCTGTATTTTCGAAAAGAACCTGATTTTTTATTACATCAGGAGGCTGTTTTTACCAATCGGAAGTAAATTTTGTTCACTGAGTTTTGCTTGCATGAGTGGGGTTTCAGTGGTGTGTCCCTTCCACCACTTTTATACCCGCATCCTGAATTGTCTTTCTGATGGTATCTATATTGGGGCATTTCGGATAGCTGTCCTCCATGAGCATGCAGGAACTGAGGTGTACGACATCGAGGTCATGCTTTTTCAAAGCATTTAGCAGGCGGTAAACCCTCCTGCCCGAGCAGCCTCCACACGTAAAGAAAGCAATAATCTGCGCTTCTCCATCATATGCCTCAAAGTGGGACTTCCTCTCATTGAAGGCTTTGAAGCAGCCCACTCCGGGACAGGCTTCCGAAACGATGTCACAGCGGACGACCGCGATTTTTGTTGGTTTTGTTTTTTCTTCCATGTATGACACCTGTTTTTACACCCGTTTTTATAACCATTGTTATAACTGTTTTTACACTTGCTGTACGTTTTACAGCAGGCGGGTAGACTCTTTCTGTCTTGGGGCTTTTACAACAAGCACCCTGAAGATGCCGTCTCCGGGGTTCAGGAGGCGGTGTGGAATTTTTGCAGGACTTTCGATTAACATGTCCCTGCTGACTTCTTCCTGTTCGTCCCCGATTTCAACGACACCTTTTCCTTCAAGAATGTAGAAAAAGACGTCCGTGGGGGTGACGTGCTTTTTTAAAGCTTCCCCGGGTTTGAGTTCGATGTGCACTGCCTGGGCATGTTCCGTGTCATAGAGCATCCGTACGCTCACGTTATGAGGGTTCGGCTTTTCCGGCGAAGATTTCATCTCAACAACTTTCATATCGTTCTCCCCTTTTTGACCATTTTTCTGCGTTTTTGCCATGCGTTTTTGTTCTGTTTTTGTTCTGTTTTTATATATGCCTGATCAGTACCAATCTACTCAATCAGTCTTGAAGGAGGGCATCTCCGAAACTATACAGCAGTAGGGGCTTAGAGCCCGACCTTATTTTTGAACTCTTCAAGACCCGTGTCCTCAATGAATTTTCCAAGCCTCTTTTTTGTGCCGGAGTTTTTGTAGAAAGTTATGATTCTGTCCACGGCATCGAGAACCTCATCTTCAGAAAGTGCCTTTGCCACGACCTCGGCAAGCCTGGGAGTTGCAGCTGCAGAGCCTCCAACCATAAGATTATAGCCTTTTGCCGTGCCCATTATCCCTATATCCTTGATAGCAGGCTCAGCGCATGAGTTTGGGCATCCGCAAACGCCCATTTTCAGTTTTGAAGGCATGGGCATCCCATGATATTTCTCGTCCAGTTTGAGGCCCAGGCTCACTGCGTCCTGCTTACCCTGCTTGCAGAAGGTTGTCCCCGGACAGAACTTAACGCTTCTTACGCAGAGCCCTATGGCCGCACCGGGTTTTATGCCAAGGTCAGCCCAGACATTATCAAGGTCTTCTTCTTTCAGACCCACGATTGCAATTCTCTGGGCAGAAGTCATCTTCAGGGCAGCTGCCCCATACTTTTCTGCAACGTTAGCGATGTTTCGGAGAGTTGCCGGGTCCACGAGTCCGCCTGGAAGATGGGGGGCTATTGCGTATGTCTCACGGTCTCTCTGAACGATTGCACCTTTTTCCGGTAAATTGTCTTTCACGGTTGATCCTTTCTCCTCATCTTTATTATTAGAGTTTTAAAGCATGCTCAAACTGCCAGGCAGCAGCATAACATGTTATGTAATTTTATTACACTGTGCTTGGGATGTACATTGTACAGAGATATATCATTTAAAAGTATTTTTATAATATTGAATTTTATAATAGTATCCTTTTGATACCAGTATATTACATATACTAATTTATATATCAGACAGTTTCTATGTTTATACTATGAAAGACTGCACCGTCTACAAGACGATGAACATCATCGGGAAAAGATGGACAATCCACATCCTCCTGGAACTGCACAAGGGTGAAAAGAAAGAGAAACGTTTCAACGAGCTGAAAAGAAAGCTGGGGTACATAACCCCGAAGATCCTTTCGGAAAGGCTTACAGAGCTTGAGAATGAAGGCCTGATCACAAAAAAGGTCGATGACTCTACAAATCCCCCAAGATCCGAGTATTACCTCACTGAGAGCGGAATAGATTTTATAAAGATAATACAGGCAATAAAACGCTGGGGGCTAAAGTGGAAATTCCAGAATGAAGAATGCGAGAAAGCCATCTGCATGTACTGTGACCACTGAGCGCCCGAAGAAGTCCCAAAAAATACTGTAAATTACGGCTGAAAACTATGGTTTCCCGGCATTGAAATTGTTTTATACTAACGGGTCCTAGCTTATATAAAGCAGGGGAAAAGGCAAAAGGGCATAAAAAACAGTCTCAAGGCATTAAAAACGGTCTCAATTAATCTGCATAACCCCGGAGGCAGTAATGAATCTCGAAGAATCGATCGATTTTTTCTTCAAGCCTGAGAGCATAGCCTTGATAGGAGCGTCTCCGAACCCTGAGAAACTCTCCCATACGGTTCTGGAAAGCCTCAGGAAAATGGGTTTTAAAGGAAAGATCTATCCTGTAAACCCTGGCTACAGGGAAGTTGAGGGGCTTAAATGTTATTCGGCTCCCGGAGAGATTGAAGACAGGATTGATATTGCTATTTTTGCAGTCCCGGCTAAAGCTGTTCTTGAAATTCTGAAAGGGCCTGTGGAAAACATAAAAGGAGCCATAATTGTCAGTTCCGGCTTTCGGGAAATGGGAGCCGACGGAAAGAAAATGGAAGACGAGCTGAGAGCTCTTTTAATAGAGAAAGGTATCAGGGCTATGGGCCCCAACTGCCTTGGAATATATGACACCATCTCAAACGTGGATACCTTTTTTATAGAGCGGGAAAAAATAGAAAGACCTGTAAGAGACGGGGTTTCCGTGCTTACGCAGAGCGGATCTTTTGCCGCTATGATTATGGACGAACTGGCAAATGAGGGGGCAGGCGTTGCAAGGGTCGTGAGCTATGGAAACAAGGTCGATGTTGACGAAAGCGACTGCCTTGAATTTCTTGCACAGGACGACGCCACAAAGGCCGTTGCCCTTTACATTGAATCCGTAGGAAACGGGCAGAGATTCCTTGAAGTTGCTTCAAGTTGTGTAAAAAGGAAACCTGTGGTGGCTCTCAAGGTTGGAAAGCGGGAGCCGGGCGCAAGGGCAGCAAGTTCCCATACAGGTGCCATTAGCGGGATGTATGAAGCCTATGAAGCCGCTTTTAGGAAAACGGGCATAATAGAGGTCGCCAGTTACGAAGAGCTGAAAGATGCCTGCAAAGTCCTCAACAGGTATTCCCCTGTAGAAGGAAAACGGGTCCTGATAATAACTGACGGGGGAGGGATAGGCATTTCCATTGCCGACTCCTGTGAGGAAGCAGGGCTCAAAGTTCCTGAACTTTCCGCCGCTGCAGTCAGAAAGCTGAAGGAGAGACTTCCGGCTTTTGCTTCCGTAAAAAACCCTATAGACCTGACAGGTAGTGTGCGGGATGAACATTATATTGCTGCCCTGCAGGAAGCTCCCGCGAGAGAATATGACCTTGCAATTGTCAGCCTGCTCTGGGGCCCGCCTCTTCTTACCGAAGGAGTTGCGGAAAAAATCAGGGATTTTGCCGAAAGCTGCGGAAAACCTATCCTGATCAGCTCCCCGGGGGGAAAGTTCAGCCGGGAAATGGCTTCAGCTTTTACAGCCACCGGAATGCCGGTCTTTTTCACCCCTGAAAGCGTGGTCCGGGCGGCAGCCGTGCTTTGTGGGGGAAAAAGGTAAACAAACTGAAATTCGATTTGAGTGAAGAAGAACCCTGAATCGCCGGGAATAAAAAAAGAAAAGGATGAAATTAGGGAATCACAGAAAGGTTACACAAAGCCCGGCGCCGAAGAAAAGATTGACCAGCGCCTGTACCCCATGGCTCGCTTAACTCTTTTTACGGCAAGCTGGACTGCAGCTTCCCTTGGCAGGATTCCTTTCGTTTTTGCAGCTTCCAGTACCTGAAACGTGTTGTTTTTTACCTTTTCTTCAATTGACCCGAAAGCTGTGCACTGGGTGGCTCCCTGATACTCTGATGCCGCACAGATCACGCCGCCTGCGTTTGCGATAAAATCCGGGACGTAAAGAATACCCGCCTCATAGAGGATTTTTTCCGCCCCCTCTGTGATCGGAATGTTTGCTCCCTCAATAATCAGTTTAGTGTTAAGAAGATGGACGTTACTCTCGTTGATCACATCTGGACGGGCTGCCGGGATCCATATGTCGCAGGGAATGACGATAACTGCATCACTGTCAAGCTTTTTCCCGCCAGGATAATCCAGCACACTTTTTCCCTCTTTTTTAAGCCTGATCAGGGTATCCACATCAAGCCCTTCCGGATCGTGGACCGCACCCCGGGAGTCAGCGACCCCTACGAGAACCGCTCCCTTCTGGGTAAGGAAACGGGCAGTATGCTTCCCAACAGCCCCAAAGCCCTGAACAACCACACGAGCCCCTTTCAGCTCGAAATCACAGTATTGCAGCGCTACCTCGGTAGCTTGTGCAACCCCCCAGCCTGTGGCCCCTACTTCATCAAGAGGGATGCCCCCCACCTCGCATGGCAAACCCACCACTCTTCCGATCTCATCTTTTATGCAGGCCATGCAGACCTCGTCCGTCCCCATGTCAGGGGCGAAGATGTACTCCTCCGTATATCTGAGGGCACTGGCAAGAGCCCGCAGCATCTGTCTTTTCTTTTCCAGAGGCATTTTCGGGTCCCCGTACATGACAATCTTCCCACCCCCATAAGGCAAATCTGCAGCTGCATTCTTAAGGGTCATGGCTCTTGCCAGCCTGAAGCATTCTTCAGTACTCACATCAGGGGCCATCCTTACACCACCAATAGCAGGTCCCCGCGCGATGTTGTCCACCACAAGAATCGCTTTCAGGTCAACTGACGGTTCGTAAACATGAATGATCTTAAATGGCCCAAGCTCATCCGCAAATCTGAACATGTCCTCCATTAACTTAATCCCCCTCTTTGTACCTGAGTTTCATTTTATGATTTTCAGATAATTTCAGAACTGTATTAATTATGATCCTGCACCTTGAAATGTTTTATGTCCACTTCGCCCTAAAAGAGGGCACTTTTTTGTGGAAGCTGAAGCACCTGAGATACATGAAAAAAGCAGATAAAAAGAATTTTGTGCTGCAAAACTTTGAGTTCCTATCTTTTTGTCGTTTTTATGTATTCTTCGTATTTCCAAAAAAACGGGTTCAGATTCCTCAACGTTTCTTAGAGATGTATGGAACAGAAGCCTGTGATAGCTCTTAAAGCTGGAAACAGGGAGCCGGGCGCAAGGGAAGCAAGTTCCCACACAGATGTAATTAGCGGGATGCAGGAAGCCTATGAAAGAGAGGACAGTAATTTATTTTAGGAAAATTATTTCAAAAACTATATAATAATCCAGGAGATTTATAGTATCAAATATATTTTTCTGAGTAAGTCTCTTAAAAAAGTAATCGTTTGTAATCATTTCCAGCCTTAGCCTTACTTTCGTGTTTTCTCCAGAATAGAACCCGGAAATCGGAAGGATGGGTAAAGAACAGGATGAGTAACATGGAAACAGTATTAAATAAATCAGAATTTACCTGGAAAGAGTATTTTTCAGATAAAAAGAAAGGGGGACACCGGTTTTCAACTGAAGAGTTTCTTGCTAAAGAAGCTCAGGAAAAATTGTTTCATTTAGGTGGAGGTAAAACTCTCCTCGATTTTGGGTGCGGTGCAGGAGAACTTCTGATATATTATATTCCAAAATATGAGAGAGTAGTAGGAGCTGACTTTTCAAGCTCCATGCTTTTTGAAGCTGAAAAGAAAATCTGGCAGCAGAAATACAAAAATGTAGATTTAATCCTTGCAGATGACAACACAGTTTGGGATAAATTAAGCTTATCGTTTGATCGAATTACTGCAACAGCAGTGATCCAGTATCTGACACCTGAGCAAATAGATGCTTTTATCCGTAACGCATCCGAATATCTCAATGAGGAAGGAAAAATAGTATTTTTTGATATAATTGATCCCAGGCTGTATAATTTATGGAAACTCGGATGGTTTTCAGAGAACTTTAGATTATGGAAGAGTTTTTCCAAAGTTGGTCTGGGGTGCTTAAGGCAAGTGTCGGGTATTTTGAAAAACCGTCCCGGAGATATAATTGGGGATACTCACAACCCCTACCTGATTGAAAAAATTGCCAATATGCATGGATTCAAAATGGAATATGTAAAGTCCATGTACTATGAGTACAGGTACCATGTGATATTATCGAAGATGTCATAAGACCTTCCGACTCCGCTTTTTTGTAAGGAATATGCCAAATCGGGGTTAAGTCCGGAATAAAATTTGTTTATATTTGGTATTGCAGAAGTCCTGGAGTTTATAATGTACCATGTGCCCTGGATAAGAATGCAATTCAGGTTGTACTCTGTAAAATAAGCAGATAAATCAGGGGCTGCCAGGACTTCTACAAACCAGGTTATTTATTCATTCATCATTTTTTTGCCTGCTTCCAATTTTCCATGAGCCTTATTTAGGCCTTCCTGACTGAACAACCGATCAAATTCAGGATACTTCTGGAACTCGCCTGTAATCTCTTCAAATACCTGGTGTTTCGGACTGATGATGACTACATGTGCCGGAGGATGAATTTTCTTCAACCTGCTAATCGCTGTCCCTGCATTATTACTCAGTTCCACAAGTGCAGCAGAGTTACATTTTGACCTGAGAGGCACCCCCATTACACTAACAAGAAGCGCATCGGCATAATCGTTTTCAACACATCTGGGATTCGTTGAAAACTGAATGTCTCCATATATTTCCAGGTCGTGTAATGCGATTCTTACTTTTGCCGGGTCGTCTGCCCGGACTAATGCAAAAGATTTCATTTTTAACACACCAACAAGCTTTTAAGTCACTCCCAAACCATATAACTGTTTTCCAATTTTTACTCAAAAAAGCAGATTTTCAGTGAAAAATGAGTTTAGAATGTTCAACAGGTCGCCTCATACCGGACGCTATCTGCATAACCACCTTCAATTTAAATATTAGTAGAGTTCAGTATATTTTCTGGAAAAGAAAAGGTAAACTCATCAATCAAAAGGCGTGCGAATCAATAATCCTTTTTTGCGGTGCACTGCCTTATTGATTTGATACAGGATTGTTTTCAGATTTCATGTGATCTTTTTATTGGTTGTTTTCCATCCACCCAATCATCTATGAGTGCCCATAACTCAGAGGAATTGCGATCGATCAACAGGCTACCATGCCCCTGGTTATTCCAGCTTATAGTAGTAACCCTGCTGTTCGTTTCTCCTACCTCATCTTCGTACCACCATGCGCCGTAATCGCCAAAGCCTCCTCCGAGTCCTACATAAAGTACCGGAGAGTCTATTCTGGAAGAATTTATCTCATACCCCTCCACATTGCCCATCAGGCCGGCCATATACCTGTCTCTTATACACATCT
>NZ_JJQY01000138.1:0-37297 GCF_000979295.1 Methanosarcina sp. 1.H.T.1A.1
CTTGTATTGTTATCTTGTATTGTTATCTTGTATTGTTATCTTGTATTGTTATCTTGTATTGTTATCTTGTATTGTTATCTTGTATTGTTATTTTTAATCCGAGCCAGAGATTTTTAATTTGAACCCTCTTATTCAAGTTTTCAGGTTGTCTGATAGTGATCGGGAAACGAAACACTCACACCTGTAGAAGGAAGAGTCGAATAGGTTTTTATTGGATGGGTGGCTTGAAAAGGAAGTCGGAAGATTTCCCGGCAGAACCTGATTTTCACATCGGAAAGTGATTTAATGAGGACAATTGACTGGAACGAAGAGTCCAATTCTGTGGTGCTGGTAGACCAGACCTTGCTCCCGCAGGAGTACAGGGTAATAGAATGCAAAACCCTGAGTTCGCTCTGTGAAGCTATAAAATCTCTCAGGATCAGGGGTGCACCTGCACTCGGTGCTGCAGGAGGGTTTGGAATTGCTCTGGCAGCTTTCCTTAGCGGGGCAAAAGATATCGAATCCATAATCCGTGACCTCGAGGTTGCGGCAAAAGCACTTAAATCGACCCGCCCTACGGCCGTAAACCTGGGCTGGGGTGTGGACAGGGTTTTAAAAGCAGTTTCTGATGCCTTCAATGTTCAGGGAGTACGGGATATTGCCCTTCAGGAAGCCCGGGATATTGCAGAAGAGGATATTGAAACCAATAAGCTCATAGGTAAATACGGATCAAAGTTCCTGAAAGATGGAGATACTGTACTCACGCACTGCAATGCAGGAAGGCTTGCTTGTGTTGACTGGGGTACAGCCCTCGGAGTTGTACGTTCGGCTGTTGCAGAAGGCAAAAATATCAAAGTTATTGCCTGTGAGACAAGACCTTTGAACCAGGGGAGCAGGATCACCACCTGGGAACTCATGCAGGATAAAATCCCTGTGACCCTTATTGCAGATTCGATGGCTGGCTGGGCAATGCGCCAGGGGCTCGTAAACAGCGTGCTCGTAGGAGCCGACCGAATTACCCAGGATGTTGTTTTTAACAAGATCGGTACCTATACGCATTCTATCCTTGCAAAAGAGCATGAAATTCCCTTTTATGTGGCAGCCCCGGTCTCTACTTTCGATTTCGAAGGCTGGGAAGGAAGTGTAAAGATTGAAATGCGAAATCCTGACGAACTGCGGTTCTCAGGCTGCGAACAGCTTGCCCCAAAAGATGTTGAGGTTTATAATCCTGCTTTTGATGCGACTCCCATGGAAAATGTGACTGCGGTAATCACTGAAAGAGGCGCATTTTATCCGCCTTTCCTGCTGGACGAGGTTCTGATCTAAGGTCTTCAGTCTCTGATTTTTCGGATCCTTAGATCCTTAAGATCACAGGTTTCCTTTCTTGTCGCAGGATTGCTCCGGAATAGCTCTGCAGGATTTATATATGAGAACTGTAAATTATCTGGTAACTATCTAAATGAGTAGTTCAAAACTAACAGTAAATTTACAGTTGAGTTACATTTTCTAATTTCAAGATAATATTCCCATATAAATAAATAAATAAATAAATAAATAAATAAATAAGTAAGTAAGTAAATAAGTAAATGTATAAATAATTAATTAAATATATATAAACACACGGATAATTTTATACCTAAATACATATTCCAAAAATAATACTTCATATGGTTATCACAGGATATCACGATAACGAATATTGATCCAATGAATCCAAATCTTAAACTAAATTTCTAATTAAATGTAACTTCCAATCAAGAACGTAACTTTTAATCAATTAATCAATATCACATAATCAATTAATCAATATCACATAATCAATATCACATCAATATCACATAATCAATATCACATGCATTCATAAGGTGTTTTACTCATGGCTAAAAAATCAGGTACCGGACTTCAGTCCTCAGCAGGGCTCATGCGCTACTACGAAGCTGACAAAAATGCGGTTCACATCCAACCCAAAACAGTTCTGATTGCCGGCGCCCTTGCGGGCATAGTAGTACTATTCTTAAGTGCTGTAAACGGCTTCTGGCCGTAACTACGGTTTTCTGGCAGGGTTCCCTTGAGCAAGCATATTTCTGGAAAAAAAGAACTCAAAAAAACGAAGAAAGCTTCTTCAGGCGCCAGAATCCCGAAACCCTTAGTTTTTTTCCTGGGCTTTCTCCTGATAGCTATGGGTATCTTCGGGGTCATGTACAACCCCTCTAATTCCATAGGGGAAACTCTTCCGTGGGAGATTTCGAAGGCAGGCACATTATCTTTTCCCCCGAGGGACGAGCCTGTGTTTACGGTTCAGGAAATTGAAGACCTGTACTCTCCTGAAGATCCGGATATTCTGAAACTGGTATCTTTTGAGAGCAGAGGCGAAAAAGTCCAGGCTCTACTGAGGGTTCCTGCAAACTCTTCTTCTTCCGCCGGCATAGTTCTGCTTCCGGGAGCAGGAGTTAGCAAAGAAGGTGAACAGGGGCTGGCTGCCGAACTCTCTAAAATGGGGTATGTAACCCTTGCCCTTGACCAGCGTAATCAGGGCGCAGTAAACATTAAAAGAGATCTCGAACTTTTCAGGGCAGGGCTTGAACCTGTTGAATACCTTATGGTTTACGATACCCTCAAAGCCGCAGATGTGCTTTCCGTCCAGCCTGAAATAAATCCTGAAAGGCTTGCAATCCTCGGGGAAAGTAACGGTGGCAGGTTTGCAATTATTGCCTGTGCCCTTGACCCTTCCCTTAAAGGAGTTATAGGGATCAGTACTTCCGGGTACGGCATTGAAGAGGGTGACCCTGCCGGCATAGCTGACTCCGAAGCTTATCGTTTCTCCCGCTCAATTGACCCTGACACCTACTTAAGTGCCCTGCCTCCTTCAAGGCTTGTGCTGATTCATTCTTTTAATGATACTGTAATCTCCCATGAACTGGCACTCAGGACCTTTGACCTTGCAAAAGAACCGAAGGCAATGTATAATGTTACTGAAAAAACGCACGGATACACAGCTTCCATGCGCTCCGATCTTGAAAAAGAACTTGAGCTCCTCCTGAACTGAAAACATTCGGGCATAGGACCCGGTTCAATTGATTTTCTAAAAGTGTTTTGAATATGGCATCTTCTCAGCAACTCTCAGGCTTACGGGAACTTCATGGAATAGGTGAGCGAGTAGCCAGCAGGCTTGTCGAGCATTTTGGAAGTGAGGATGCAGCTCTCCAGGCAATTCTTGAAGGAGACATAGCTTCGCTTTCCGAGGTAAACGGGGTCAGCCATACATTTGCCCTTTCCCTTGCCAGGGATGTCAGGGCCCAGGCTGAGGGATGTGCAATTTCCGATTTTCTGAAAACAAAAGAAGCCCTTGACCTTTACTCCCGCCTGCTTGAACTGATAAAGACGTTTGCTCACACGCCGCATGCGAGGGACAAGCTGGACCTTTTTTATCCGTTTCCTGCATCCCGTATGGACCTTATTCAGGAGAGGAGGGCTTTTGTAGGAGAGTACCTGGAGCTGGCAGATGTCCTCTCTGCAGATAAGGCGTTCCTTAATCTCCTTTCCAGCGTGAAAAAGCTCAGGCCGATCCCGGGAAACCTAAGGGTAAGGGACAGGACCATCCTCTCCGGGGACCAGAAAACTCTGGATGCAGCCAGGGAAAGGTTCCAGGCATTTTTGCCTGTCCAGGCGGTGGAGAGTTTTTCCGAGTTCGTAGATCTCGCGAGAGGCTACTCAAGTGTGATTATTTTTGATGATACTTATCTTAGTTTTGACCTTCCTGAAGGGCTTGATCCCGAATTTCTCCAGGACCCTTCAAAAGCGGAATTCTGGCAGATCCTGCCTGAAGTGGAGCTGGCTTTTTTTGCAAGGAACCTGGCCTGCATCCTTGCCTGCCTGAATATAGCATCAACTCTGCGGTCTTCAGGCTTTGATTTCTTTGAGGAACTCTCAGAAGAGGATATTGAGATCCTTAAAACAGTCCTTCTAAAAGTGGGAGAGGATGGAAAGCCTGTTGAGGGTTTTGACCCCGAACTTGACAGGCTTGGAGCTGCCCTGAAAAACCTTGATCCTGTGCTGACCTCTGCCTTAAATGAGGCAAACCAGCACATGAACCTGAAACTCGAAGCAAGTTCCCTTACCCTGAGCGGGCAGGAACTCATCAAGCTTGTGAGCGGGGGAATGGAAATTAAAGACCTGCTTGCAAAAGAACTCCACAGGGTCTACACAGGCGAGGTTGGAGCCGTAAAAGAGGGACTCGCAGAAAAGCTCAATTTCCAGAAACAGGAAAAACTGATGCTTGACTCTCTCTTTTCCGACGAAATTTCCTATCCTCTCAGGGTAGAACAGGCTCAACTGCAGCTTTTCAGGCAAAAACTGAATATGTCCCTTGAAAAAGCAAGGCTTACCCGCAAAAGGGAGCTTGCAAAAGTCCTCTCAACCTTCCGCCAGCCTGTAGAAAGGCTTGTCAGGGAGGTCCTTGACTTTGACCTGGGTTTTTCCATAGCCTGCTTTGCCGCGCAGTTCCGGCTGAAAATGCCGGAGACTATCCCTGAAGCTGGAATTGGCTTTGAAGAGGGAGAAAACCTTTTCCTGAAAGCCAGGTACGGAGAAATTGATCCTGTCAGTTATTCCGTCGGGAAAACTCGTTTTTCTCCGGAAGGCCTGGAAAACAGGGTTGTACTTTTGAGCGGTGTGAACTCCGGGGGTAAAACCTCTTTACTTGAATTGCTTGCCCAGTGTGTAATACTCGGACACATGGGTTTTCCTGTCCCTGCAAAAGAACTTGAGCTGGGACCTGTAGAAGAATTCTATTATTTTGGAAAATCAAAAGGAACGCTTGATGCAGGAGCCTTTGAAACAACCCTCAAGCAATTTTCCGTGCTATCCGAAGCTTCCGGAAAACTTGTGCTTGCCGATGAGCTGGAATCAATTACCGAACCAGGGGCCTCAGCCCGGATCATAGCAGGGATCCTTGAATACCTTACCCGGAGCGAAGAGAGCCTTGGGGTTTTTGTCTCCCATCTTTCGGAATTGATCCTTGAAAATACCGGGACAGACATCAGAGTGGACGGAATCGAAGCCGAGGGTCTGGATTCTAGCCTGGAACTTATAGTAAACCGAAACCCGGTATATAATCGTGTGGCAAGAAGCACTCCTGAGTTGATTGTAGAAAGGTTACTGAGGAAGACCACAGGAAAAGAGCAGGAATTTTATGCCCATTTAATGGACAAATTTAAAAATTAAAAGGCAATTTGAATGTTAATGGACATTTTTTCAAGTCAAAATCTATGTCTTATATTCTACTATCAGGGCAATTTATAAATTTCTTCTAAAATATCTTTATCTCAAATACGTGTGGTATTTTCTGGCGGTTTTTGATGGTTTTCCCTGATACTATCTTGTTATTTTCGGTTTTGTAGATCCGCTATGTTCTTTTTTGTGGCATTGTGCCTAATTTTTTGTTTATTTTTCTCTGTTTTCTAAGAGATAATATTATAAGTCTTTAGTACTATATATTAATAAATAGTAGTGAGTTGACTAAGATTTCGGGCAGTTCTTACATTCCTGTTAATCCAAAAGTTTATATACGTCTTAGTGTCAATGCATCTCCGATAACTTTATAAGAAGATGCGCCTTGCCTCGGACAGGGAATAGAAAACTCAGTCGGCTAATGGTTATTGAAAGGGTTGATACGCAGTTCAGGGAAAATTTTTCCGAAAACTGGCTATTTTAGCTGTTGAGTAGATTCGAGGTTATCTTCTTTTAAACCCTGCTAATTATACTGAACGAACATCTGATAATAATGTCAAATAATGAAACAGGCAAAAATCTTATATTCCGATCTTCTTATATTTTTGAGGATGGCTCTGAAGAAACACAAAACCCAGGCTACGCGTGATAGGAATGGAGCGTAACTTCCCAATTCATTGTGCAGATTTTGATAGATTGGTTACGGATAGTGTTGATGGGGTCCGGGTTGAAGTATCAGGTATGCCTGACCTGAGTGACCCATGCCTTTATGCGGACCGGGAATACAGCTGGCTCCAGTTTAATGACAGAGTACTCGAAGAAGCTCTGGATGAACGTAATCCTCTGCTTGAGAGAGTTAAGTTTCTTTCCATCTTCGGGAGCAACCTTGATGAGTTTTTCATGGTCAGGGTCTCCGGGGTCAAGAAACGTATTACTGAAGGAGCAAAGGAAGACCGCGCAGATGAACTGGCTCAGGAGCAGCTGCAGGTCATCCGGGAAGAACTTCTAAAGCAGCTTCCTCTAAAAGACAGATGCTGGAATGAAGTGCTCGAACCGGCTCTAAGGGAAAAGGGAATTAAAGTCCTTAACTACTTTGAGCTTTCCGGAGAAGATAGAGAAAAGCTCAGGGACTACTTCGAAAGAAATATTTTTCCACTACTTACTCCCCTTGGTTTCGACTCAGGTCATCCTTTCCCCCATATTTCAAATCTCAGTCTTAACCTTGCCGTACTTATTGATGACCTGGAATACGGGGAACGTTTTGCCAGGGTCAAGATCCCTCCTCTGTTCACAAGGTTGATCGTTGTTCCTGAAGAAGGCCAGGAAAAAATAATTTCCAGTTTTGAAGAACTAAAATCAGGGCGTTTTGTGTGGCTCGAACAGCTGATTGCTGCAAACCTCGATCTGCTGTTCCCCGGACAGCGCATCCTCGGAGCTTATCCTTTCAGGATCACACGAGATGCTGATCTCGGCTTTGACGAGGACGGGGACAAGGACCTTCTGACGGCTGTTAAGCAGAGGGTGGGGAGAAACTACTTCGGGCCTGCTGTCCGGCTTGAAACCGACTATACTATGCCTGAAAGGGTTTCTGAGATTCTCCTTAAGAACCTGGAGCTAACTCCTCCTCTGATGTTCAGGGCAGCGGCGCCTCTGGGCCTCTCAAGCCTCATGAAGCTTACGCAAATTAATCGTCCGGAACTCAAATATGAGCCTTTTGAGCAGAGAAAACATTCCTCTCTGGCTAATAAGGAAAATATTTTTACAGCCTTGAAAAAGAAGGATGTCCTTCTCTATCACCCTTACGACAGTTTCGAATCGGTAACCGATCTGGTTGAAGAAGCCGCTGATGACCCGGATGTTCTGGCAATTAAAATGACGTTATACAGGGTAGATGACAACTCCAGGATTATCCAGGCTCTTATGAAAGCTGCGGACCGGAACAAGCAGGTTGCAGTCCTTGTCGAACTTAAAGCCCGCTTTGACGAAGAGAATAACATTGGATGGGCAAAGGAACTCGAACGTAAGGGCGTTCACGTAGCCTACGGCTTTCCCGGACGCAAAACCCATGCCAAGATGTGCCTTATTGTAAGAGCCGAAACAGAAGGCATCAGATATTATGTGCATATGAGCACGGGAAACTATAACGCTGTCACAGGAAGACTCTATACTGATTTCGGCTACCTCACAAGTGATCCTTTCATAGGCAAAGACGTCTCTGACCTTTTCAATGCCCTCACAGGTTATTCCAGGAAGGACCATTATATCAAGCTCCTGGTAGCTCCGCAGAATATGAGGCATCAGATCCTTGAACGCATCAGACGCGAGATTGACCTTCACGAGAAATTTGGGGACGGTCACCTGCTTTTCAAGATGAATTCCCTGGTGGACTACCAGTGCATCCGGGAACTCTACAGAGCTTCACTGGTTGGAGTAAAGGTAGACCTCATTGTCAGGGGCATCTGCTGCCTCAGACCCGGCATTTACGGGCTGAGCGAAAATATCAGAGTCACTTCTATAGTCGGGCGTTTTCTTGAGCACTCGAGAGTATATTATTTCAGGAATGGTGGAAAAGAAGAGATCTTTATGGGCAGTGCCGACCTTATGCCCCGCAACCTTGACAACCGGGTCGAAGTTCTCTTTCCAGTATCTTCAGATTACATTCCTATCATGCGCGATGTCATCCTCGGTACCCACCTGAAAGATAACATAAAAGCTCGCCTTCTCCTCCCTAATGGCAGGACTGAAAGGATCTACCCGCAGCCCGATGAAGAAGAATTGGATTCTCAGCTCTGGATGCTTGAGAACAGAGGTGTCTGGGAGCTTAAAACGGAAAACGGCTGAAAGAAAACTTTCATAATCCTTTTTTTGTTTTCTCTCTCCCCTCCCCTCCCCTTTTTGTTTTCTCTTTTCTTTCCCTTTTCCATTGTTCCTTTAGTTTTCTGTGTTTTCCTTTCCCACCTGAAATTTTTATGCTACTCTCTGGAGTTTCATAAACCCTCAGCAGGAAACCCCTGAGTCTTTAGCTCAGGGGTAATTGACATGGGCAGGGTTTTTGAACTTACAATTTCACATATATAGAAAGATAGAACTCAGGAAAATACTATCCGGAAAATAAATCTCAAATTGAATCAAAATGTAAACTGATATTGTGGAGTTTATGAAGCTCTCTTAATCCTTCTAGAAAAACAAAATCAATTAAAATGTAAACTGATATTGTGGAGTTTATGAAGCTCTCTTAATCCTTCTAGAAAAACGAAAGGAAGGGCTTTCAGGTGGTCATAAATGGAACCCGAGAAAAATTCCGACGGCAGGGTTGTTGCGTTTATTGATATAGGGACTAACTCAGTCCGGCTTCTTCTGGTCCGGATCAATTCCAACGGGTCTTACCAGCCCCTGACCAAGCAGAAGGAAACGGTGCGGCTTGGAGAAAAGGAGTTTATAGACAGGATCCTGCAGCTAAAAGCAATGGAGCGGGCAACCGTTGTCTGTAAAAAGTTCATGGAACTTGCAAGGGCTTACAGGGCAGAAGAGATCATAGCTGTGGCAACCTCCGCAACCCGGGATGCGAGCAATAGGGTCCAGTTTCTTGAAATGATTAAAAGAGAGGCAAACCTTGAGGTCTGCACGATTTCGGGGCTAGAAGAAGCCCGCCTGATTTATCTGGGAGTTTCAAGTGGGCTCCGCCTTGGTTATTCAAAAGCCCTTTTTATTGATATCGGGGGTGGGAGCACTGAAGTATCGGTAGGGGACCAGAGCCAGTGTTACTTCCTTCACTCCCTTAATCTCGGGTCAATCCGTCTGACAAACATGTTTCTTCCGGATGAAACTGGTCCGGTTTCCGAGGAGCGTTATGAGCAGATCAAAGCCTACATACGGCGCAAGACTGCGGATATAACAAAAGAACTTTCCAGGTACAGGGTAGGCTGTGTGATTGGGAGCTCGGGGACTATCGAAAACCTTGCAAAAATCGCTTTTGTTTACCTTCATAAAACAGCCCATGAAAGTTTCGAGAAGCTGGAGTACGAAGACCTGAAGAAAATTGTCCGGGCAATGTGCGCCCTGCCGCTTGAAGAGAGGCGTAAATTTCCGGGGATAAACTCCCAGAGGGCAGACATCATTCTTTCAGGCGCTGCAATCATCGAGACTCTTATGGAGGAACTCGAACTTTCAGAGATTACGGTCAGCAAGCGCGGGCTCAGGGAAGGGCTGCTCGTGGACTATATCTCAAAGAGCGAATTCTCTTATATGGTCACGCAGATGTCGGTAAGAAAACGCAGCATCATGCAGCTTGGCCTTGCCTGCAACTTTGACGAAGAACATGCACATATCGTTACCAGGCTTGCCCTTGAACTCTTTGACAGCATTCAGGCTCTTGGGGTCTATGAGTTTCAGGAAAGTGAGAGAGAGCTTCTTGAGTACGGCGCGACCCTGCACGATATAGGGACATTTCTCTCATATGATACCCATCAGGCACATGCCTATCACCTTATAAGAGAAAGCTGCCTCCCCGGCTTCCAGCCTGAAGAAATCGAAATCATTGCAAACCTTGCATATTTCCACAGGAAAAACACCCCTAAAAAGAAGCATCCCAACCTTGCAGGGCTAAGTAAAGAAGCTGTAAAAAGTATCAGGGCGCTCAGTGCCCTTCTCCGTATTGCCGAAGGGCTCGACCGTACCCATACAGGTATTATATCCCATGTCCGTTTCTATATTGCTTCCACCGAAGGTCTTGTGCTTGAAATGCACGCCCAGCAGGAGTGCCAGCTCGAAATCTGGGAAGTTGAGAAACAGAAAAAATTCTTTAAGAAGATTTTTGGATACTCTCTCCAGTCCAAAGTACTTATCGAACAGGCTGTGGGAGCCCCAGTAGTTTTTGAAGGGGGCGTCGAAGTTGAGGAAGTCCCACGGGACTGAAGCTTATTCAGGAACAGAATTTCCTCAAAAGTGGAGCCTTTTCAAAAATTGAATTTTTCCAATTTAAACTGGTTTTTAAAAGTTAATTGAAGTCCTTCAGAGGCCTTCATACAGGTTTCTGACTGCACTTTCAATTCTCTTCCTAAACTCTTCGGTCCGGATTTTTTCCCAGGCATCAGGAAAAGTGTTGAGCAGGGCTAACAGTTCTTCCTCCCTGTAAGCAAGGTAAGCTTCCACTCCACCAGGGCTTTCGGAAATCTGCATTTCACTCGATACCTTTTCACTAGATGCCTTTTCACTTTCTGAAGGGCCCCAGGTCCCGGTCTTCAGGTAAGATTCCAGCATTCCGGTTGCAACTGCTGCATCATGCAGGTCTCCAAGGTGGTCCTGCAAAACTTTGAAATCTTTGATTAAGGTCTCAACTTCTTTCCCGAGTACGCCCTCAAAGAACTCTAAAGTATAACGCAGCCCTTTGGCAGCAATCCTGAGCCTGTGCAGCCTCTCAACCGAAACATAGGGTCCCTCCACCCATTCGGAGTAGGCACTTATGTCGGCTAAACGGGCATAGAGGATCGAAGGAAGTACATCCTTTACCCGGTGCGGCAGAGAGTCATGTTTCTCCGTAGTTGTGGGGAGAGCCCAGGTTTCCGGAAAGTCCAGAAAGTCCGAAAAGTCTTTCTTAAAACGGCTGTACTTTTCACTGTCAAGGTAATCGAGCATATTTTCCCTGGCTTTTTCTCTCTCCTCCGCAAGTGTAAGAAAAAGAGGGTCAAGGTCATGTTCACGCCCGGAAGGTAGGGTTTTCAGGTAAGTTTCCGCTTTTTCCCGGAAAACGTCCAGGTCCCGGACTCCTCCCATGGCACCAAGTGTTCTCTTGAGCCCTTTAAGGTGAGGCTCCAGTTTTTCTGAGTCAAGGTATTCATCAAAGACTATTGTTGCTGCCCTCATCCTGCGGACCGCAACGCGCATGTCATGCAGCTCTTCGATGTCTTCTCCTTTTCGGGTTCCCTTTTCATGGGCGAGCATCTGGGAGAACTGGTATGTAAAGATCCTGTGCGCAACAAAGGCCATGGAATCTTCCGGGATGACCGTGAATTTCTGAGTTTCTTTTCTTTTTTTCTTCTCAATTCTTTTTTCAGTTTTGTCCTCAACTTTCCCCCGGGGTTTTTCTCCTCCTTTTTCTTCAGCTTCTTCTCTCTCTTCTCGTGGTTTTTTTTCTGAGGCTCTTCCCGAGTCTATTTCCAGGGCTCTTTCTGAGTATCCGGATTCAAGGGGTTCCCTTGCCTTCGTAAATCGGAGTTTGGTGCTGAAGAGATATTCCCAGAGTTCACTTCTTTTTTCCGCCTTTTTTGCAGTTTTTTCTGCATCAGGTCCCAGCAGTTCTATTTCGACAGATCCCTCAAGTTGCCTGAACCTGGAGGGCAGAAACCACTGATCTCCTTTGTCGGAAAGATTTGCAATCCGGAGAAAAGCTGTAAGAATGAGGGCTTTATTCTGAAAAGCCGGAGAAAGACCTGTATTCTCTTCTTCAAGGACTACAGAAAGCTTTTTTTCACTTATTTCGGGATCCTGAAGCTCCATGATAAGGGCAAGCATTTGCAGGTTATTTAGTTTCAGTCCTTTAATCGGATGTGTAAGGAGAATTTCTCTGCTCATTATGACTTCTTCTCCTCTGTATACTGAACTTCCGATATCCTGCAGGAGGGCTGCAAGGCCGAGCAGTTCCTTTTCCTCCTTTCCGAGCCCGTGATAAGCAGAAAGCCCGTCAAAGAGGGCGAGGGTCCCTGCCCTGATATTTTCTGCTCTTTCTCTGTTAACTCCATACAGTTCCATAAGGGCTTCAGGGGTCCATTCCTCAATGCCCATCTCAGTCCAGCCTTTATGGGGTTCCCCTCTTCCGGACTGAAAATGAAATGCCAGGCTTTTTCCAGGGGTTTTTTCTTTAGTTCCTGTAAAAGGAAAGACTAGAAGCCCTTCTTTTTCAAACCGCGAGAGCAGAGCTTCTATTTCCGGTTCCGGGACTTTAAGTAGAAGGCTGAGTTCTGCAGGATTACTGCCCCTGTCAATTAATAGAAGAATCTTGGCTTGCTTTCCGTATATGTTTTTGTGACCTGCAAGCTGTGCGCAGACTGCTCTTTCTTTCAAGTTCAGGAAGGTTTTTTCCGGAAGGTTTTCCCTGAAAATATAGGCTCTTTCAAACTTGGAAAAAGGGCTCTCTACAAGGCTGTAATGACTGAGCAGGAAATCCCGGATAGTCTCAAGGTCATCAACAGTCCCTCCGCTTTTAAGTTCCACCTCAAACTCATTGTAGAGTTTTTTCCTGCTTTCGCTTTTGAGATTTACCCTGTCCAGATAGAGGTCAGCTACATGCTTTTCTTCAAGATTTAACTTGCGAATTATCCTTTTCTGTTTGAGAGTAATAAGTGGAGATAGGTCAAGCCCCGAGGTAAACTCAAAAATCATATTTCTGATCCGGAGAGTGGGGCATTCAAGCACGGAAAGCCCTTCCGGCAGGAAACTTACATATTCTTCTCTTCTGTGGGTCCCGCCTTCAAAACCTCCCAGACTTTTGATTGTCACCCATTTCCCTTTTTCTCCTGCAGCTTTTCTCGCTCTCAGGTAATACCCGGCAGCCATAATGTCTTTATTTTCAGTATCAAGAAAAGTGTCCTCAATTATCTGGATCTGAGCTTCAGAAATAGTATAAGATGAAAGCCTGGAGAGATTTTCAAGCTCTTTAAAATCTGTCTCTTCCGGTACCAAAAATTTTGACTCAATTTCCATATTAATTCTCCCCATCCCGCTGTGAATACTGAGTATATATGTACTCATTCTTCAAATATGTCGCCAATCTTCAAATATATACTCAGGAATCTATGATATTTTTAATTATTCTCTAATGATTCTTTAATTAATATTCTAGTAATTATTTATAAAGTATCTTAACTACCGTCAACAGGGTTAAATCATAAGTTTTTTCTTTACCCGGAGATTGGTTGCTATATTACTGGATTATTAATTTTCCTGGATGATTACTCAAACTACAAAATAATGGTTCAAAAGTAGTTATTAATCCAGTAAAAATTCAAAAAAGCTAAAACGTAATAATACATATTTATTAAAAATTTAAACAGAGCAATAGATATATTTACCAAAAATTTTACTTATTTATATTAAACAGGGAGTTTGACCTTTTAAAACCTGTGTTCAAACTGTGGAACTCACATTATTTAATTGCACTGCACTCTCTTGAGATCCAGCCATTCAAACATACTTTTACAGGCCAGCCCTCAATCAGTAGTATCCGGCAATTGCAAGGATCACGTAACAAAAATCCAGCAGCAAAAGGATACATTATAAAGGATATATCAATAACAAAGGAGCAAGTTTCCTTGACAGGCAACGATATACTACTCTGGGACGAAACCCTATTTAAGGACCTCTCGGTACTTGAGCCGGATTATCTCCCTGAATATTTTCCCCACAGGGATTCACAGTTAAATGCGCTCAGGTTTGCGCTCAGACCGGCCCTGCGCGGCATGCGGCCTTTAAATTGTTTGCTGGTCGGCCCTCCCGGAACAGGGAAGACCAGTGCTGTTATGAAGGTTTTCAGAGAAGTTGAGGCTCATGCTCCGGGTGTTGTGGCTGTAAAGGTCAACTGCCAGATTGATTCCACACGTTTTGCCGTAATTTCCAGGATTTACAGGCAACTGTTCGGGATCTCTCCTCCGAATTCCGGGATTGCTTTTCGGAAACTCTTTGAAAACGTTGTAAATTTCCTGATTTCTTCTGAAAAAGTGTTGATTGTGGCGCTGGACGACCTTAATTATCTCTGCTGTGAGGGACACGCCAACGAAGTGATGTATTCCCTGCTAAGGGCTCACGAGCAGTACCCCGGAGCAAAGATAGGGGTTATCGGGATCGTAAACGATGCATCTGATCTTTATTGCCTGGACGCGAGGGTCAACTCTGTTTTCCTGCCTGAAGAAATATCCTCTCCAAGGTATGGGGAGGCAGAGATTCTGGACATCCTTAAGGACAGGGTCAGGTACGGCTTTTACCCGAGAGTAATCTCTGACGAAGTGCTGGAACTTGTTGTCTCGTATGTGGAAAAAACAGGAGATCTGAGGGTTGGAATCGATCTTCTAAGACGTTCAGGGTTCAACGCTGAGCGCAGGGGAAGCCGCATGATCTTATCAGAAGATGTGGAAAAAGCCTACGAGGCTTCCAAACTTCTCCACCTGTGCAGGGGCATAAGCCTCCTCTCAGACCCTGAAAAACAGCTGCTTGAACTGATAGCAAGGACAGATGATGTTAAGGCTGGAGAACTCTACAAATCTTTCCACGAGCTGACACAGCTTGGGTACACCCGTTTTTACGGCATGGTCAACAGGCTTCAGACTCTCAACTATGTGGACGCTGACTTTACAGGCAAGGGTAAGCGAGGCAGGACACGGATAATCAAAACAAAGTATGAAGCTGAGGACATCCTTAACTGCCTTAAAAAAGGCTGAAAAATGATTTAATTTGCAAAAAATTATTTTATAAATTCGTTTATATGATTTTTGTTGAAAAAATAGCCTGATTATTCGAAAAACCTGAAAAGAAGCCTGAAAGATAATAAGTGAACGGAGATTCACATGGATTTTCCGGTTAGAGGTCGGAAAAAGGCTTTCAGGCTTAGAATATTTCCTGATTAAACTTTAAAAAAGGAGCAGTAAAGAAACTGCACCTTTTTTGGATTCAATCACTTTTCGGTTTTACCTTATTTTTCAGGAATTTACATCATTCCTGGGGGCATTCCGCCCATTCCCGGCATTCCGCCCATTCCTGGGGGCATTCCGCCCATATCTTCAGGGCCAGGGGCTGCACGGGTAGAAGCTATGATGTCGTCGATCCTGAGGATCATGACTGCAGACTCTGTGGCTGCGTTGATGACCTGGGTCTTGACTCTGAGGGGTTCGACTACGAAGTTCTTCCACATGTCAACGACCTTGCCTTCATAGACATCAAGCCCTGCGGTCTTCATGCCTTTCTCGTGCTGGGAGCGCAGCTCCATGAGCATGTCGATTGGGTCGAGGCCTGCGTTTTCTGCAAGGGTTCTGGGGATGACTTCGAGGGCTTCGGCATAGGCCTTAACCGCAAGCTGTTCCCTTCCTTCGAGGGTTGCTGCGTATTCCTGGAGTCTGAGGGCAACCTCAACTTCAGGGGAGCCGCCGCCTGCAACGAGCTTTTCGTCTTCGATTGCAACGCCTACAACGCGGAGAGCGTCTTCGAGAGCGCTGTCAATGCTGTCAACTACATGTTCTGTGCCGCCGCGCAGGAGGATGGTTACGGCCTTGGGGTTGTTGCAGCCTGTGACAAAGGTCATGTTGTCGCCGCCAACCTTCTTCTCTTCCACGAGCCCTGCGTATCCGAGGTCTTCGGAGGTGACTTCATCCATGTTGGTGATGAGTTTGCCGCCAGTTGCCCTTGCGAGCTTTTCCATGTCGCTCTTCTTGACTCTGCGGATAGCAAAGATGCCTGCCTTTGCGAGGTAGTGCTGGGCAAGGTCTTCAATGCCCTTCTGGCAGAAGACAACGTTTGCACCGCTGCCGATTACCTTCTGGACGATCTTCTTGAGCATCTGCTCTTCCTGGTCAAGGAAGGACTGGAGCTGGTCAGGAGAAGTTATTGAGATTTCGGCGTCTACTTCAGTGTCTTTGAGTTCGATTGCAGCGTTAAGGAGGAGGAGCTTTGCGTCCTTGACTTTTTCAGGCATGTTGGAGTGGATTCTTTCCTTGTCAATGATCATGCCCTTAATAAGTTCGGAATCCTCGACTCTGCCGCCTACTTTCTTGACAACGCTGATGTTGTCCCTGTCCACTGTCCTCTTCTTTTCGTTTGTGTCCACAACGCTTGTGACAGCGTCCACGGCAATTTCGGAGAGGAGTCTCTTGGAGGCCTCTGCACCCTTTCCGGTCATGGCGGTTTCCGCGATGCTGACCAGCAGGTCATGGTTAGACATATCTACATTCATTGCCAGGGAGTTAAGGACTTCAACAGCTTTTTCGGCTGCCAGCCTGTATCCGGATGCAATGATTGTCGGGTGAATTTCCTGTTCGATTAAGTCCTCAGCTTTCTTTAAGAGTTCGCCTGCGACTACTGCTGCACTGGTGGTTCCGTCTCCCACTTCATCGTCCTGGGTCTTGGATACTTCTACCACCATCTTTGCTGCAGGGTGCTCGATGTCCATCTCTTTGAGAATGGTTGCCCCGTCGTTTGTGATGACCACATCACCCATTGCGTCCACAAGCATTTTGTCCATACCTTTGGGACCGAGGGTTGTTCTGACTGCTTCGGCTACTGCCTTTGCGGCCATAATGTTGTTACTCTGGGCATCCCTGCCTCTTGTTCTCTTACTTCCTTCTTTCAAAATGAATATTGGCTGTCCTGCCATGATTTAAATCCTCCATTAGTGTGAATTTGGAATAGCTATGGAATTAAAATCGCATTTTACATGTTTGTACTTCTATATAAACTCATCCCGCAGGTCTCTCTGTAATAAGTGTACTTTGGTATTTGTTTCCTTTAAAGAACAGCCTGGGATGAACTCGTTTTATACCGGATTTCTTTAACCGAAAAGACCAGATTAAAAAGATTCAATCTATACTTCAGTAGTCAATCTTTTTCCAGAATAACCGGAGCAAATAACCCGGAAAATTACCTGGAAATTACGCGGAAAAACAAATGATAAAAACGAATAAGGACAAATAAACGGGAGCAAAGATATATTCATTTCTCTACCTGGAATACGAAATCAGTGATCTTTTCTCTTGTTAATTTCAGGTTAAAACAGGCAAAAGTAACATGTATCCCGGCACAGAAGTATCAGGTGATACCGATCATTCTCAGGTAAACGGTAAAGCTGTATGTTTAAGTTATCACATTAAGCTGTCAGGCAATTTTAACAAGTATCATAATTTAGCAAGTATCATAATTTAGCAAGTATCATAATTTAGCAAGGCATCATGATAATGTACTTAAGGTGTAACTCTCAAAATAAATCTACTCTCTCCCATGCCTTACCTTAAAATTTATTTAATCAACTACTATATAATCTTACTCCCTCTTTCTTACATAATATTTTTACTTGTTATATCTCGTCACTTAATAACTATTTTTCAACTTCAATTTCAAGTGTAAATATTTAATTCCAATTAATCCCATGTTCTTTTTGCAACTGCAACACATATTGGCTGATGTGGGAAATGTGCCGACTTCTCCTTTTTCTATGGTTTTGTGACTTATGTTGTTAATCTTCATGCTTTACCTTTTCTTTGAAAAAGGTTAAGATTTTGACGCTAGATTATTTCTCTCCAGCGAAAACTTTTTTTAATCTAATTTCCTTTGTATTAATAAAAAATCTCAAGAAGAATCTTTTATACCTAAGTAAATATTATATTTTATGTTTGCTCAATATCCGCAATTTAATTCACTATATATACTTATCACATTATTAGAAAACTTAATATCTCGGGAACACATTATAAAATTTTTGGGGGCGCGCCAACGGCAAATATCAGAGGAAAAGTACTGGGCATCGACCTGGGAACCACCAATTCTTGTATGGCGATAATTGAGCTTGGTGAACCCAAGGTCATTACCAATTCCGAAGGAAAAAGGCTTACGCCTTCAGTTGTAGGTTTTTCAAAGAAGAATGAGTTACTTGTAGGAGAGCTTGCAAAAAGGCAGATGATTTCCAACCATGAGAATACTGTCCAATCCATAAAGAGGAATATGGGGAAACCCGATTACAGGGTGTCACTGAATAATGAAAAATATACTCCTCATGGAATCTCCGCAAAGATCCTTCAAAAACTAAAACATGATGCGGAGAAATACTTAGGGGATGCCGTTGAAAAAGCGGTAATTACTGTCCCTGCTTACTTTAACGATTCTCAACGCTTTGCAACAAAAAAGGCAGGCGAACTTGCGGGTCTGGAAGTGCTTAGAGTCATAAATGAACCTACCGCAGCTGCGCTCGCTTACGGCCTGAAAGATGGGATTGATAACCGGAAAACTCTGGTTTACGACCTGGGGGGCGGTACTTTTGATGTTTCAATTCTTAAGATTAAAAACGGAATTTTCGAAGTACTGGCTACCAGCGGGGATACCGAACTCGGCGGCGATGATTTCGACAGGCGGGTTGTTGAACATTTACTTGCTGAGTTCCAGAAGGCTGAAGGCAAAGACCTTTCAGATATGCCACAGGCGATGCAGCGTGTTAAGGAGGCTGCAGAACGCTGTAAGATTGACCTGTCCACTCTCACAACTGCAAATGTTAACCTGCCCTATATTTTTGAAAGTAAAACCCTGGAAATAGATGTAACAAGAGACCAGTTCGACAGGATGACAGAGGACCTTGTTAAGAAAACTTTATCAATTATGGAAAAAACCCTGCAGGATGGAAAGCTTTCTCCTTCAGAAATTGATGAAGTTATTTTTGTAGGAGGCTCTACCAGAATACCTGCTGTAGTGAAAGCTGTAGAAGAGTTCATGGGAAAAAAGGCTCTTCAGAACATTAACCCTGATGAAGTGGTAGCAATGGGGGCTGCTGTTCAGGCAGGAATCCTTGGAAATGAGTATCTTAAGTCTCCCAGGGAAGAGGTTGACGCAGGCAACCTTGTGCTTCTTGACGTAACCTCTCTTACACTCGGGTTTGAAACCGTGGGAGATTTGATGGCGCCAGTAATTCCAAGGAATACAACAATTCCCACAAGAAATAGTAAAATCTTTACCACCCATTACGACAATCAGAGGGTCGTGAGAGGGAAAATCCTTCAGGGAGAGGAACGAGCTGCATCAAAAAACGTTACCTTAGGAATGCTTGTTCTCGATAATATCCCCTCTGCCCCAAAAGGCATCCCGCGTATAGAAGTTACATTTGACATTGACGCTAACGGATTAATAAATGCTACAGCCAAAGACCTTGGGACCGGAATCATGCGAAGTGTTACTATAGAAAGGCCAGAAGGTCTCAACGATTAATTGCTTAATCGATTAACGGCTCAATAATAGATATACAGGTTCAGAGGGTGAAAAGCAGTGGACTATTATCAGTTGTTCGATATTCCCAGAGGTGCAAGCCCTGAGGAGGTCGAAGACAGGTATCACTATTTTGCAAAAAAATATCATCCGGACAGAGCTAAGTCCCCTGATGCCCATGAAAAGTTCATAAAGATCAAGGAAGCTTACGAAACTCTCAAAGACCCCCAAAAAAGAACGGCATATGATAGGTCTTTGCCCCCGGAAGAAAAGGCAACTGAAGTTTTTGCCACTCCTGGGAATTCCAATAGCCAGGAATCTGCCCATGACTCCCAGGGTCCGGATATTCCCGATATGCCGTCAGGCTCTAAATCTCCCTTTAGATCGACTACCATTTCCTATGTTCCGTTCAAATCTTCCAGTGATCCTCTGAACTCTGGCCAATCCAATTCCCCTTCCGAATCTAAAACTATTGACTGGTCCAAATATGTCTCTTCCGGAAAGCACCAGGATTCTGAAGACGGAAACCCTTCAGGTAAATCAAACAGAGATAGTGCCGATTGGTCAAGTGTAAAAGTCAGATATGAAGGACTCGTAGAAGAAGTTGATGACAGCAAACGCAAAAAGAGTTTTTCAGTCAGCTCTTTTTTACTGAAAAGTTTTGTCTACGCCCTCGTTTTGATCTTTCTTCTGGGAACCGTTGCAGTTGTTTCTCCGGATCAATTAAAAGCTGTCGGGCTGGAAAGTGTAGTAGACTTATTCGATAAAATAATCTGACAAAAAATTGACCGGTGACTGTTATTTCTTCATTTATTTCTTCATTTATTTCTTCATTTATTTCTTCATCTATTTCTTCATTTATTTCTTCGTTTTTTATCCTGCGCTCTTAATGCGTTGTTTCGGGAAGCTTTGAAAGCCCTTCCTCAATTTCCTTGACTTTTCCAAAAGCAATCCCGAGGGGAACTTCAAAATCCTCATATCCGCTGTGTTTTCTTGACCCTTTACACCCGAAAGATAAACCCATACCCTGTTCCAGGGCCAGTACAGTACAATCTCCACAGATTGAAGCTGCACCCATTGTGTCCATTACTGTCCTTTTTCCTTCAGAATAGGCATTCGCCTGGACAATGCGCATGGCTTTCTCAGGTTTAAGGAAAAGAATTAACACATCAAAGTTACCCCTGTTAAGGGAAAGCGGCTCGATAACTATGGAACAAAATTTTCTCTTTAATCTTGGAAGGGAAAGGGCTGCTTTTTCTGCAGCCTGCATATTCCTGTATCTTCCGGATTTAAGGTAATATTCAGAAGGGCTTTCCTCAGAGAGACCCAGGACATAGTCTCCGGGAGAGCAGCTCTGTCCGGAAATCCGAAATTTCTCTCCCATGCGGGCTTTCTGCACAAGTTCGCAAAAGAGAAAGCCGGATTTTTCAGGAAGCTCTTCACTTCCTTTTCCGGCTACTTTTTCATTTGTCTCTGCTTCCTGGAATGGTACTGTTCCCTGGAATGGTACTGTTTCCTGGAATCCTCCTTTTGTATCCCCTTCTTCTAGCTCAAAGGTTACACATACAGGCTCTCCAGTTTCCATCAACCTTTTAAGTTCCGGGTATCCTGAAAACGGTACTTCTTCTCTTTGCATACGGCCCATTCCTGTTTTTACTGCTTATTTCACTTGAATTCCGCTTTTACGGAGGTGAAGATCGGGCCTCTGAAATCTATTTTTTTATTTTTACCTGTGATATACCGCTGGACAGTAGAGCCTATTTTAATGTTGACTTCAGAGGGGACCTTGACAATTCTTACCCTGACAATATGCTCATCTGCTCCGGACATTGCGGCTTCTTCAATTTCCCGGGCAGCCTGGGCAGCAAAAGCCTCTATAAAACGTATGCCTGCCCTTGCAGAGTGGTTTTCAAAAGCTTTCTGCCATTTCTTGTTATTCGGGATTCCCAGAATGTCCCCCTGATAGGCAACGACCTCATTAAAGGCTGCAGGACCGCAGAGTTTTGTATTCTCTTCTGGTTCGATTACGGAGACTTTTACTTTCCTTCCGCAAACTTCCCCTTCCCAGGCAGGGAACTCACAGGGGCTTGGCTCTTCTCCGTGCAGTTCGCACTGAGAAACGATGCCATCTACAATAGCCTGCCCTTCCGGGGTCTCAGGCATTTTGTCTACAAAGACCTGCTTTGCAAGTTCACTGTCAGGCATCTCCCACTCGCTGTACTGCGGAATCTGTGGGTAGGTCAGGGAGCGGACATCGGGGGCATCATGCAGGATCATGGCAAGCCTTTCGACCCCAAGCCCGAGGTTCATTACAGGGTACGGAATATCATATTCTGCGAGGGCTGTTGGAGAGTATATTCCGAAAGTTGCAACCTCAATCCAGCCGTCAGAGTACTTGGAGTTCGAGCCCACGAGTTTCGGGTGGAAGGCAAAGACCTCGATCTGGGTGTCAGGCACATAGTATTTGCTGCGTTTTTCATCGGGCCTGAAGAGGAACTTTTCAAAGCCGAACTGGGAGAGGAGCCCCTGGGCAACGGCTTTTCCGTGGTCTACGGTCACGTCCTCGTCCATGATCACGCAGGAAGCTGAGTAGTAGGTCATGAGCCTTGAGGCATCTTCCTGCTGCTCTCTCCTGAAACAGCGGTCTATCGAGAAGAAGTGGAATGGAGGCTCTTCTCTCTCAAGGAGGGAACTGAGGGAAATGAACCAGCCGCTTGTCATATGGCTGCGCAGCGTTTTTGTGCTTGCCTGGGGTACAAGCTCTTTGAATTCAGGAAAAACCCTTTCAATCATGTCAGCTACAAGGGCATCGGAAACCCCGAGAGCTGCTGAGATCTCGGGAACAAGGTCATCTCCCTCAACCTTCCCTTTTTTGTAAGCGTGGAGTTCTTTCCTGATTTTGTCTATTCCTTCTTCCCCTATGTCGCCCAGGATTTCTGTTACCTGTGCAATGCGCTCGTCAGAAATCCCTACATTGGGGCGGGGCAGCCCTGCAAGATAGAAACAGCGGTCAAGGACGGCGAGGGCTTCGCTTCCGAACTGCTTGTGAACCTCTTTTTCATCAACTATAAGAGGGTTCATCATTTCTTCAAAACCCATGCGCAGATAGGCTTCCCTCAGTTTCTGGATTGTATCATAAACAGGGTGAGCCTTCCCGTATCTCAGGGTAGTTCTTGGGTAGCGTTCGTTAAGGGTAGGTGTTTTGACCATTTTTTTACCCTCGTTCCAGGCAAGGTCAAAATTCTCTTTTGCATCCTTTTTTATTTTTTCTGGATCAAATCTCATGGATATCCTCTTGTAACTGATTATTGGAATTCTGGATCTGTCAGACCCTTACGGTTTTATCGTTTATATGCATATGTTGAATTGTTTAGCGGCCCGGTTAAGTACACTGGATAAGGGGCGTCAGGTAGCCGAGTACTAAATTGTAATTTTACTACACTAAATAGTAAATGATTTTAGTGGTATTATGAAAATTATTTAGCTCTCCTTTTCAGCTTGTATCTCTGCCAGGGCGCTGCAGGAGAGAGTTGTCTTACAGTCTGGATTCCAGGCTCTGCATTGCAAGCTCAAGCTTTTTCTGCTGAATTGAGTTTACCACATCGCCGCGTGTTTTTTCTATCAGAGAGCGGGATACATCGGTCTTTCGCCTGAGCCCTCCGGTTATCGCGTCAGGGTAGTCAAAGTCCATAAGGACTGCATGGATATTTTCCATGATCCCTAAAAATACTTCGGCCTTTTCAAAGGAATCTTCCCTGATAAGGTCAAGGACATGTCTCCTGAGTTCTCCCACTACATCTCCAAGCCCGTTAAGATAGGCAGCGTACTCAACTCTCAGTTCATCCGGAGACGGAAGATTTTGTGTCTTTCCTTCGTCTTTTAAAAGGATGTAGAGAACTGAAACTTCCGTATATTCCTGCTGGGCATGTTCTACAAATCCGGCGTGGTAAATATCAGCATGTCCTTCGAACCGGGATTCAAGCTTTTTTAAAGCTCTTCCAGCCGCCTCTATGCTGTTACCGGCTTTTTCAAAGTCCTTCCCATGCAGGGCAAAGCTTGCTGTCCGGCATTCCCTGACAGTTTCCCTTGAAATTTTCAGTCCTTCTTCTCTGATCTTATCTTTAACCTCGAAATTCTCCCTTATCCGTATAGAAATTTCTTTCAGCATTACTTTTGCCCCCCTGTAAGCTTTTTATATTTTCATGGAATGAAGCGTAAAACCCTCAGGTTTTGGCCTGGGGAAGTTCACGATACTGGCTTTCCACCTGTATCACGTTATTCTCTATTTTTTTACACATTTAGATGTGTTTTCGGTTTTTATATGCTTTTTCAAGCTTCTATGCCTATATCTCAGCATTCCCTTCTAATTGTATTATGTCTATTCTAACTGTATTATGTCTATGGCCTGAACCTGTTGCCCGTCATAATTTATAATTTTCTTTATTCTGTATAAACTGATTATGAGGTTCTTTATATCTTTATCCCTCTTTTTATCTCTTCTTTCAAGTATAAACTCTGTACATTTATTATCCTTTTGAAGCCCTGGTCATAGTATGAATTTGAAATTCGATTCAGAAAAAAATCGAGAAAAGATAAAAGTTATGTCGAAAAAAAATGAAAAAGGTTTTTACCTTATCGGTATCCCTTATCATTTAAGTTGATTCGAAAAGCAGCTGGAGGCGACTATCTTACTAAGTCGCTTCCCTTCGGCTCTTAGTTTAGAATCAAATAAAGTTCGGGATTTTTAACAGAATCGTCTCAAGAAACGAATCTGAGCGTTTTTCTTTCCGGGAGCCAAATTCTTTCTTTAAGATACTCTCAGAAAAAATCCTTTTTACGGGATTAGAACAATTCTTTTGTTTTCTCTGGCTTTACTCATCTACTGGAATGGTTTCAAGCTGGCTTGAAAGATTCCATATCAGAGTCCTCGTGTGCAGAGGAAGGTTCGGGTCGTTGCTTACATCTTCGAGAATGGAAATGCTTGATGCTGCTCTAAGGAACAGAGGTTCGGAGTCTTTGTTCAGGATATCTATGATTTCATTCACAGAACGCCTGATATTTCTTGGAACTGAAGAGTCACTGGTTATGCTTTCTAGGACATGAAGACATTGTTTGATAACTTCTGCTGAATCATTTGATGACATTTGAATCACCTTCGCAGTCAATTATGATTAAAAATTAGAGCTAATAAATTAGTGTTAGACAGGCTCGTTATATAAAATATTATCGGTAATCCGTGTACCCGATTGTGTCCGCGTCTTCTCTATACGATTCTGGATACAGACCCTTTTCCGTTTTGTGCATGATAAAGGTAGTTTCATATAGAGGGAGCTACAGGAAAAATCTTATTAAATAAGTGATAAACTGTGCAAAAAGGAATGTTAGGCATATGGATTCTGAAAAAGACCAAAAAGTAAAGCGTATAGCCCGTTTCCTGGAACTCGGAGGCACAATGCTTGCCGAACACTGCAAAGTCTGCGGAGCTCCAAAATTTCGTTATCAGGGCACGGTAATCTGTCCTATCTGTGATGTCCGGGAAGAAAAGGAAGAAACTCCGGCTCCCGAACCTGCGGCAGAAGTCCGGGTCCCAGAAGCCAGATCTTCTACTGAGAGAGACAGATCCTCTTTTGAGACCAGAAATAAAGTACAGGCACGCAGACAGAAAGCAAGGTTCGGGCAAAGAACGCCGGATGCCGAAGATGAAGAAGATGAAGTTCTCCCGTCTGTGGAAGAAGAGATTCCAGAGCCTACTTATGAGGCTGAAGAGGTCGGAAGAACGGTTCCTGAAGTTCAGACTGCACCCGCAGTCCGGGCAGGGAAAAGGACTGCACCATCCATGGTTTCTACAGCTCATGGAGACCGCGATGTGCTGGAAAACCTTCTCTTTAAAAAAATGGTCAGTATCGCAGATTCCCTTCAGGACGAAAAGAATCCGCGCAGCATTGCTGAGCAATTCGAGCTGATCGAAAAAGGCATTGGTCTGGTAGAGCGGCTGAGGCAGGTGTGAACTGCCCCCAGGCGAAAGACCTGGGGGTTTTACGCTCCTTTCTATAAAATCTAATTGCAGGCAAAGCGGAAATAGATAGGGTGAGGGATAGGCGAGCCAGAAATAAGATCAATTCAAGTTATGATCAATTCAAGTTATGATCAATTCAAGTTATGATCAATTCAAGTTATGATCAATTCAAGTTAAGATCAATTCAAGTTATGATCAATTCAAGTTAAGATCAATTCAAGTTATGATCAATTCAAGTTAAGATCAATTCAAGTTAATAATAGGTATAACTAGTGTTGAAGATATGCAGGCTTGAAGATCTGCCGAAAAACATCCCCTGAAAGAGGAAGCTCGGAAAAAACGGTTTCATATAAATTATATAATCGGAAGAAAAGTTCACAATAGAACGGAGTCGTAGAAAAAGAATCTGTTATAAGGTATAAAAATCAAAAAAGAAGATTTTCCGGACAAAATCTGGAAAAAAAAGCTCTTCTGAAGATTTGCTTGAGAAATCTGGTTTTCCCTGTTTCTTTTCCGTCTTCACGAAGTTTGGTATGCCCTGACTGGCAGGAATTTCCCTGAAAAACCGATTTTTTTTCTCGGGAAACTTTGGGCTTGACGTGTACCCTTTCTCTCCCATGCCTGCGGCAAAGTCCGACGAATGTCGATTTTGCTCTATGGGGCATCTTTTCAGGCTAGTCTTATTTTTATACAGGCGTTTTAATTCTAATCATAAGATATATTTATTATATATTATATATCTATTATTTTTATCATATTTCCTGATCTTTCATTATAGTTTTGCACTTTTTGATTACAGGAATCCACGTTTCCGATTTCAATTCCACATGGGGCACATTTTTGAAAATTATGCCTCTTCACCATACGATGCTGTTTTTCTTAATAACTCCGTTAACTTCCCAAAGATGATACAGGATGAGGTTTTTTTCTATAATTATTTATCGTTAAGGATTCTGCAATTATTTTTCAAATCTGCATTTTGAAATGGCACAGATCTATCACGATTTATCATAAATTTCTTTTAGGTGTGTTTATATTTATGACCAGCTGAATGTATATTGAGAGGTGATGAAAGCATGAGAGAGATATACAGAGACCTGCTTTCATGTCTTATTACCTTTTTGAGGTTGCTTGGAGCACTGATCCTTCTCTTCCCGTTTGGGTGGGTTTTCATTCTCCTCGGTGTGCTGCCTGAGCCAAAATGCACAGTTCAAAGGCGGCATCTCGAAAAAATATTCTGCAACGTCAAAAGGTATTGATAGGACAGGTTTTTTTCTAGTGGGATTTCCCCAGGGAATTCCTCTTTAAAAAACGATTTTTTTCCGGAGCCTACAGGTTGAGCACTGTTATTTCAGGCTTATAGTATGCGGTTTTCCTCGAATGCTGTTGCCGGCTATCCTCCTATAGTCATAATAGGTCTTTTTCAGCCTGAATCTCGGGAAAATTTATTTTTTATTTATTTTTCACTTAATTTTTTTCTTTTTTTCATTCAGTTCTAACTGTAACTGATGAGATCCCGGACTTATTCCCGTCAATTGCTTTTTTCCTGTTTATCCTTTATATGGGCTTTCGAGCACTTCTCTGATCCTGGCTGCTGCTTTAGGCCCTATTAGTTTTACTTTTTTCAACTCTTCAGTGTCAGCCAGCATAATAGCCTCTACAGAGCCGAAGTGCAAAAGGAGGTTTCTGGCGGCCTTTGGCCCGATATTCGAAATAGAAGAAATAAGGTATTCCTGCTGCTCTACAAGGGAGCTGGCAGATTTCTTCCCGTGAGGATTGATTTCATGTTTGTTTTCTGTTTGCTCCCTCTTTGCGAGTATTTTCAAAATAGAAGCTGTTTCTTCCTCATCCCTGGAATAAAGGATGGCTACTCTAAAGTCGAGTGCAATGGATGCAAGTGAGCCGTAAATGGCGTTAGGGTTGATCTGCCTGGAAGTGAAAAGGTCTTCTCCTTCAATAATCAGGACAGGTTTTTCATAAACCCTCGCAAGGTCTGAAAGCTGGGCAAAGAGGTTGCGCTTTCCGTCGATCAGAGAACTTGCAAAGTCATCCGTGCGCTTTCTTTCTACTGCAAGACGATCGCTTACCACATAGTCCCCTACTTCGAGAGCCGCAAAGCTAAGTTCCATCCCGAGCCTGTCCAGGGTTTTTGCAACTCCGCATTTTGTCTCCCTGTGGTCGATCACTATTCTGAGAGGCTCGGTTTCGGGTTCTGTTCCGGACATTTCCGGTTTATTTACAGATTTCCTTCCGGAAAGAGCTTCGAAGTCTACCAGGGTTTTTTGCCTCTCTTTTGCGTTTACATCTGCTTTTTCATTTTCGTCCTTCTTTTCAGTCCCATCTGCGCCTGTTTCCAGGTATATGTCTTTATCTTCCTCGTTTTTCCTAATATCCCCCGGACTGCTATTGAAACCGTTTCCGTCTTCATCCTCGTTTTCCATTTCGATTTCTTCCATTTTCAGCTTCGAGTCTGAAGTACAGGATAGGTTTTCGAAATCCGAAAGTTCTGCACTCTTCTTTGAAGCCTTTGGGGTAAGAACGGTTTCAAGCCCGTGCATGCTGTTAAGCATCTTCTTTTCCTTGTTTTTGCTGCTCCAGTAGTAGGCTTCGTCCCGTGTGCCCTTTGTCACAAGCACAATTACTCTGCCTTTTTGCTGCCTGCCGGTCCTGCCCTTACGCTGGATGCTGCGGATTTCCGAGGGGATGGGTTCGTAAAATAACACCATGTCCGTGGAGGGGATATCAAGCCCTTCTTCAGCAACTGAAGTAGCTACAAGTACGTTGTATTCCCCTGCCCTGAATTTATCGAGGATTCCCGCTTGCTGTTTCTGCGTAAGTCCTTTGTCTTTATGCCGTGAACCCTGCCCCACAAAACGGATAGGGGTAACTCCTGGAGCCTCAGAAAGGGCATTTGCCACTATTTCGGCAGTGTCCCTGTAGTTGGTAAACACAATTACCCGGGAATCAGGGTTTTCTTCCAGCTGTTCGGATACGATCTTCCGTGCAAGCGCAAGTTTAGGATGTTCGACATCGCATTCCTTTACTCTGTACAGGGCTTTTCTCATGTAGAGATCGTCCATGAGCCTTTTTGCTGCCTTGCTCGAACTGCTGGAAGAGGCTTCAGCCTCCAATTTTTCCAGGTACTTTTTTAGAGTCTCAAGCCCCTGTGTCTCCACCATTTCCACAGCATGGTTAACCTTCATCATCTCAGCAACCACAGACATGGCAGAGAAAATTGCAGGGTCTCCCCCTATACGGATTTTATCCTGGAGTTGTTTCTGGAGAAGCAGGAGGTCTTTTTTGGAGACGTATTTTCCACTGCCTGCAGAAAACCCCATTTTTCTTATGATTCCGAGCCTATCATCCAGGATCTTCTCCAGATATCCCCGAATTTCAGCCATTTCGGCAGGAAGCTGGACCTGAAGCCACTCTAATTCTTTTTCCTGCACATAAGGGCGAACATCCCTGTCTTTCTCGGTTTTCACAGCTACATTTTCAACATGCAAAGCCTGACAGACCTCTGCGATTTTCTCGTCTGAGCTGCCCGGGCTTGCGGTAATTCCTAGCACATGGGGATTTTTTGCGCTCTCAAAGTACTTTTCCGCAATAAAGGTATAAGCATAATTTCCGACTGCCCTGTGGGCTTCATCAAAAGTGATGTGGCTGACGTCTTCAAGGCTGATCCGTTTCGTAAGAAGGTCGTTTTCAATAACCTGGGGAGTAGACACTATCAATTTTCCCTGTGCCCAGAGCTTTTCCCGCTCAGCAGGGGCAATGCTGCCTGTAAAAGCTAGAATTTCTTCTTCGGGAAGGGTCATCACCTTTTTAAAAAAAGCGGCATGCTGGTCTACAAGAGGTTTTGTAGGAGAAAGTATCAGGGCTTTTCCCCCGAAACGCTGGAGCCTGGAAGCAATTACGAAAAGAGCTATAATGGTTTTTCCAAGTCCTGTGGGGAGCACAACCAGGCTTGAGCCCTCCAGGGCTTTTCCTGCAAGGTTGAGCTGGTAAAGTCTCTGCTCAACTGTGTCGGGCTTTATCAATGGATGCTTCATACATGCCTGTTTCTCAGGAAAAAGACTCTCGTTCATTTTGCGTCAGGATTATTTTGTTTCAGATTTATCTTTGTTTCAGCCTTATTTCATTTCAGCCTTATTTCATTTCAAGGTTCTTTTGTTTCAAGGCTTTAATTCAATTCTAAAAAAGTAATATTAATCCGTAATAAAAAATAAAAGTTTTGCTGCAGGCTTCTCAGCCTGCAGCTCAGGAATTGCAGTATCCTTTATTTTAGAAATTAAAAGGCTTGCCTGCGGATTCGAAATCTCTGCCCCTGTAGATCAATTCGTAGAGCACGTTTTCGATTCCGTCGATCGGGGCCCGGACCTGGCGCATGGCGTCCCTGTCCCTGATTGTAACGGTCCCATCTTCAAGGGTGTCGTAGTCCACGGTAACTGAGTAAGGAGTCCCGATTTCGTCGTTTCTCCTGTAGCGGCGCCCGATGGTCCCGGAGTCGTCATAATTGACAAGCAGGCTCTTTTCCCTGAGTTTTGCAATGATCTCTTTTGCAGGGTCTGCAAGCTCTTTACGGGTCAGGAGTGGAAGGACTGCTACTTGCACAGGCGCGACTGCGCTTGAGAAATGCATCACAAGGCGGGCTTCCTCTTCACCTTCTCCTTCACTTTCACCCTTTGCTGCTTCAGGTTCATTTTCTGTCTCTTCTGCTTCCCCTGCGCCTTTAAGTCCGGATTCAGCTGCCTTCTGAGCAACGTTTTCTTCGTCAAAGGCGTGTTCCATGACACCGTAGAAGATCCTGTCTATACCATAGGAAGGCTCAATCACGTGAGGAATTACGTTTTCTCCGCTGACTTTTACGGTCTCCTCAGCAAAGTCCACCACATCGGAGCTGACTGTCAGTTCTTCCCCGTCCACGGTGACTTTGATTTGATCTTTTGAGAGCGAGAGCTCTGCTTCTGAAAGCTGTTTTAAGGCATCTGCAACGGCTTTTGCTTTGCCCTTGAAGAGCGGGCCGAGCTTTCCCATGTTTGGTTTTACAACAAAACGGGTCACCATTTTGGGCTCGTCGTATTCCACATAAACGTAGAGCTCGGTCTTGCTGACTTTTGCATGGGCTTTAAGGTCATAGTCCGTCCTGTCGGCAATTCCCACGATCTCTACCCAGCCGAAGCGTTCTGTCTCGATTTCAGCATCCCAGCAGTCGATTGCATAATGCGCCATCTCGTCTTTCAGGTGCTGTCTGAACCTTAGTCTTGCAGGGTCGATACCTACCTTTGTCAGGAACTCGTTCGTGAGCGCGATGTTGTAGCCCAGAACCTCGTGGGCAATGATTCCCTTTTCCACGGCTTCTCTTACGGTTATCCTGAATGGTTCGCCCTTCTGCTGTGCCTCCTGCGAATAAAGACTAAGTTCCCTGTCTGCAAAACGCTCAAAGTTGGGGTGTTTCTTGTTCCTGGGGTCAACGAAGATCTCACACTCGGCCTGCGTGAACTCCCTGAGCCTTATTACGCCCTGCCTTGGCGCAATCTCGTTCCTGTAAGACTTGCCGATCTGTACTGCTCCAAAAGGCAGCTTATCCCTGTAGAAGCGGGACAGCCTCTGGAAGTCCACAAACATCCCCTGCGCCGTTTCCGGCCTGAGGTAACCCTGCCTTCCGGTGCCGGGTCCGATTGTGGTCTTGAACATCAGGTTAAACTCATAGGCGTCGTTGAATTCTCCGCCGCATTCAGGACAGGTGATCCCTTTTTCTTTTATGACCTGCGTGAGCTGTTCTGCACTCAGGGTTCCTGCCGCATTCATTACGTTTTCCACAAGGTGGTCAGCCCTGAATGCTTCTCCGCATTTTTTGCATTCGCAGAGGGGGTCAGAAAAGCCGCCCACGTGCCCGGATGCGACAAAAACATCTTCGATTCCTATGGTCGGGCATTCGATTTCCATATGCCCTTCCTGGATAACGTAAAACTCTCTCCAGATCTGCTCAATCCGTCTCTTTAACGTGCTCCCGAGAGGCCCGTAATCATAAAACCCACGGCTTCCGCCATACAGCTCAAAAGAGTTCCACAAAAAGCCGCGGCGCTTTGCCAGCTCGAATACCTTCTCGTACTTGTCCATTTTATAATCCTCGTGAAATTGATTGGGGGATATAGGGTAATTGTAAATTCTTGATTTGTCCGAAATATTAGATGGATAAAGGGAATCATTATATTAAATTTGCACTGCTCTGGGGCAGGTTGTTGAAAAGGTAGAGTTGGATTTTCCGGGGAGTCCGGCAGAAAAATAAAAATAGAGTTGTAAAAATCCTGAAGTGCTTTCTTTATTCTGAATTACGTGGGAGAAGCCTCATGGTAAAGGCTGTCAACAAAGCACTTTGAAAAGGATTCCGAAGACCATTCAAGGAACAGAATGGAGGTCCCTTGATACTCCCGCATTTCAACTCTTATCTTATGATAACCGGCAGGGAGATATATTGTTCCTGTTTTAGTGGTAGTGGGATGCCTTGCTGAAGAGCTCGGTTCTTTAATGACAGTTGTGCCGTCAATATAAAGCTGTGCCCAATCATCTGAAGTCAGATAAAATGTATAACTGGAATTCTGCTCTATTTTGATAAAGCCTTCATAAACGACACTGAAAGTATCCAGCGTATTCAGGATACCATAAGGCCAGTTTTGGATGTCGCTGCCATGAATACTGGCGGCTAAATATGTATTTTCTGCAAACTTCAGCCTGGAATCAGTATGTTTAACTGCGGGGCCATTGAAATGCGTCCCATGGTAATAGTAACCAACAATCGCTGGCTTGTATTCCGTATCATTCCCTGGCCTGTATTCCGTATCATTCCCTGGCTTGTATTTCGTATCATTCCCTGGCTTGTATTTCGTATCATTCCCTGGCTGATATTCCGTATCAATCCCATTCATGAACCTGATTTCCTGGATGAAAACAGGTTTTTTGGTCCTGAGATCAATGACCTTAAATGTCACAAGGTCTCCTGCATTTATCGGTATCAAATTTCCGTTCCTGTCTTTAAGAGGCAGCAGTTTAATATCGCCTGCCTTCAAAACTTCAAGGTTTGAAGCCTCAAGGAGGTTATTCTTTCCGGCCATATCAAGGATTACGGAAGTCGTTGAATTGCTGAAGTCTATAGAGTCTCCCCCAAGGTGCTCAATTTTCAGCGTACTGGTGTTATATTCATAAACCCTGAGGTCTGCAAGCGGGGCAGGATCTAAATTATCCGGATTATTTCCAGCAAAAAAAGCAGATGCTATAAGAGCCACAATCAAAAAAACAATAGCAAGCATAAGAGCTGTTCCTATTAGTGGGGCAAGTCCAGCTCTGTTTTTCAGCAGATTTTCCGACATCATGTATATCTTTTAAACAAAAGTCATCAATCACAGTACGAAATATTATTACATTTATGCTGTCGGTTTTGGATCAAATTAAACTGTATTCCAGGGCCCAGGCATAAAACCGATCTTCTCGGTCAGTTTATATTACGAATCTTATAAATCTTCCAGTATAATAACCTATTATATATTTTTAAACACTGTTTATATACTTTTCTACTCTCTAATGGACTTTCCACAGATGTCGGTGTACTTTTCTTTTACCTTATTTTGTCCTCAGCCGGATTTGCACTTAAATTTCGCTTTGCACGATAAATGCAGGTAAAGAATACATCTCCTTCAACGTCTTCTTTTTTCGATCCCGGGTTTATAAGCTATGCTCCGTTTTCGTGGCCTTTCCTCTTTTGCTATTAATATTCAGCTTTTTTTTCATGCTTGATGCCTGAAAGGTTCATTGGAGGGTCTGGATATTATTTGAGTTGTCATATAAAATTCTCTTATACAAGCTCAACAACTTTTAATATCACAAGCTTCTAAAGCTAGAGTCGGTGGGGTAAACTATGGCATTTTCAATATGGGGATGCCTCTTTGAGATTACGTCGGATAGTGTATACTACGCAGGGTGTCTTCGAACAGAAGGCTCCTTTTTGAGATAGAGTTGGGTAGAATACGTTATACACCGGGCATTTTCAAACAGAGAGTGCTTTGAGGTAACGTCTGATAGAATACATTATCAGTGGGGTTATGGTAAAAATGCTATTAAAAAGTTTAAAAGAAATCATAAAAACCGTAATAGAAGAGAAAAGTTTACAAACGGAAACGATTATGGAGATCGCGGAATGGGTCCATAGTCTGGAGTTTCTAACAATAAAGGTGATAATGTTTTCTTTAACTGTTTATCACCTGTATGAATACACGGTTCAAAATATATTTTGAACTGTATGTTAAAACTGTACTTTCAAACTGCAGTTAATATGGTACTGCAGGTTTGCCTCCTTTCGAGTTTGAATTGAAAAATCTGCTTTCTACTGAAACGAAATGTTTCCTGACTACAGTTAAGGGGAACCCTGTGGGGCACCAGTGGTCAGTTAAAGCAGACAGACGGCTGCCGCTTTTGTTATGGCAGGACTTATGCAGCTCAACCGTACTCATATGAAACGAGAACGAAAATGAGAAACGCAAATCTGAGGCCCCAAACGTTAAGACAAAATGCTTTTTCAAAGCTCATGTCTGTCAGGTTCCGTTTCATAACTGTGTAAGTCATCCGTAGAAAAGGGGGCTTTGCTTCAAGCATGGCTTCAAAACGCCTGGGGTTGAAACAATCTACATAGGGTGGATCAGACACCCTACTCTAATACCCCGCCTGTTTCAAAAACCCTCAGGTTAAAAAAGCTAATCGGAACTAAAATAACCGGTTAATAGCCATAAAAAGAAGCATTCTCAAATCAAAAATAAACCTTCTCAGTCCAAAAAGAACCAGGGCTCAGCAAATGCTAAACAAACAGCCCTGTGATTTATTTTTTGCTTCGGCACTTTTGCCGTTGCATTTTTTTTGTTTTTAATTTCCCTCTCATGTTTTATTTCTTTCCCGTTGTCACTTTTTAGGCTTTGTCATCCGATTGGGATGACTGTCCTTCCATATGAAGCCCTTTTCCATAAATTTTAAATTATCCGGAAACTTATGGGAACGCTAATGGTCCCAAAAATTCTTGTTACAAATGATGATGGTGTTTATTCGACTGGCCTGAAAGCTGCCTTTGACAGTGTTTCGGACCTGGGGGAAGTTACGATTTCGGCTCCTTCTGTCCAGCAGAGCGGGGTCGGACGTTCTATTTCTATCTTTGAACCCCTCCGGATTACAAAAACCGATGTAGGAGGCGCACCTGCTTATGCTGTGGGTGGGACTCCAACGGATTCTGTAATTCTGGGCATCTTTACCATCCTCAAACAAATGCCAGACCTGGTGCTCTCGGGCTTTAACATTGGAGAGAACATCAGCACGGATACGATCACCACCTCAGGGACTATCGGAGGAGCCCTTGAAGCTGCAAGCTATGGCGTTCCGGCAATTGCCGCCTCCATGCAGGTGCTTGACGAAGGGCAGAAATTCGACGATCCCAGGGACTACCACAGAGAACGCTTCGAAGCCGGGATCAAAATCGTAAACAGAGTGGCTCGAAACGTCCTCAGGTACGGTATGCCTGAAAATGTGGACCTTTTAAACATCAACATTCCCTACCATGCCGAAGAAGACACCCCCATAGA
This sequence comes from Methanosarcina sp. 1.H.T.1A.1, assembly GCF_000979295.1. Taxonomy (NCBI): domain Archaea; kingdom Methanobacteriati; phylum Methanobacteriota; class Methanomicrobia; order Methanosarcinales; family Methanosarcinaceae; genus Methanosarcina; species Methanosarcina sp. 1.H.T.1A.1. The sequence continues at coordinate 34,786 of NZ_JJQY01000138.1, forward strand.
AATAACCCGCCTTGCGCGGAAGGTCTTCAAAACTGATGTGGAAGAGCGGCGTGACCCCCGGGGTAGGCCGTATTACTGGATTGCAGGAGACCTTATCCGCGAAGAAGAGGAAGGGACCGATGTACACGCCATCATGCAGAAAGGGCACGTCTCAATAACTCCGATTACCCTGGACTCAACGGCAAGAATAGAGTTTTCAGAGATCGAAAAATATCTCTGAGCCCTTGAGCCCTTAATAGTCTCTGAAACAGAAGGAAAGGCTCACTGAAAAAAGAATAAAATAGCTTTTAAAAAAGAAGGATAAGATCTTTCCGGAGAAAATACTGGTTTTTCCCCTTTCAGCCGGAAGCCCCGTTTTATTCTTTTATTTTATTCTTTTTCCCTGTTTTATTCTTTTATTTTATTCTTTTTTCCGTTTTGTTTTTTGTTTTATTCCTTTTCTACTTTTATGGAAATTTCCTTCCATTCGTCGTCAATGGTGTGGAGCGACTCAACCATCGCTTTGATCACGTTTCCTAAGATTTTCTGGACAAACTCGTTCGTGGGAATTTTTCTGTCGTCTACTGAAAGTTCAATTTTCATTTTTTTCTCCTCCTTATTTTCCAGATTTTTCTTCTTTTCTTTCATCTACTTTTTTATGTCTTCTTTTGTCTTTTTCCTTATTTCTATCCCTATTGCAGGAGTACAGTAAGGTTTCCTCCGGCTTACTGCAAGCCTGAGAAGTTTTTCGATCTCTTCGGGGCTCTTTGCTTCCCGGGCATCAACAAGGTTATCGTGTACGAGCAGGCAGGGCTTGAACTTTCCATCGGCTGTGACCCTGAGCCTGCTGCAGTGGGCGCAGAACTCTGAGTTGTCCATTGGCCGCACAAATTCCACTTCTACTCCGTCGATAATGTATTTTTTCCGGTGGTGCAGGTGCCGGACTCTTACCTCGCTTGCCCGTTCCTCAAGGCTTTTTTCGAGGGTTTTTGAGTCAATAGTATACTTTGAAAGCCCTGGGCCGATATTCATGAGCTCAATAAGCTGCAGGATAACATTTCCTTCATAAGGACGGATAAAATCCATCATTGCATCGATTTCATTGTCGTTTATGCCTTTCAGGAGCACCATGTTCAGCTTTACAGGTGTCAGTCCAGCTTCAACTGCGCTGTCGATACCTTTTATTACTTTCTCAAGAGAGCCCTTAGGAGCTCCGGTAATCGCTTCGTATTTTTCTGGGACAAGAGAGTCCAGGCTCACATTTACCCTGTCCAGGCCTGCAGCTTTCAGGGTTTTTGCACGCTTCTCAAGCATGATGCCGTTTGTGGTTGCCGAGACTTCTTTAAGGGAGGGGAGACAGGCAAGGATTTCTTCAAAGTCCTTTCTGAAAAGAGGTTCTCCCCCCGAGAACTTTACTTTGCGGACTCCGAATTTTTCTGCTTCCCGGACAATTCCGCAGATAAGTTCCGGGCTCATCTCGTGTCCTAAGGGGCCGCAGGTGCAGCAGTCTGCTCCTTCATTATGGCAGTACATACAGGCAAGGTTGCACCTTTCCGTGATGGATATGCGAAGCCCGGTTACTTTGCGCCCGTAAGGGTCAACCAGGATTTTTTCTTCTTTTTCTTTCGGAAGCAGGGAGTTTTTCCCTGAATTGTTGTCCTTCATATTTCCTCGGCGGATTTATATAATCGAGGTAATAATATTTTTCGGTAGAATCCTAATCTGATCATCTGGAGTGATCACACGTATAATGACTAAAAAGAATAGCTGCTAGCGATATGTTTCATCTACTATAATACATAATTGCAGCTAATATAAATCGATAGCGCATATTATTTCGGAAATTCGCGGAAGAAAAATATTGAAGTTTGATTCTTTACTCTGGCTTTCTTCAGGTTTAATTACTTTGGAGGGGCGGAGGGTCATGAATACCCCGCCTTGCAGGTCGGGGATGAAGTTTACTCTCGCTGGCTTTTCTTTTTGTTCCTTTAGTTCTATCGATCCGTTGGAAATGTGACCGCTTACGCAATCAAGCGCTATATTAAGGAACCGCAGAGGACACCGAAAGCCGAGTTTCAATCGCATAATTAAGGAAATCTATGCAAAGGAGAGTCAACGAGTTTTGAGATATCCAAAAATCAGGTAAATTTACGATTTTAAAAATGTTAAAAAAGTTATCTGAAAAATAGTTGCGTCCAATGGTTGCATTTTAACTTTTTGTGCGGAGAGTATGTCTAACCCTCCGGCACATAAGTTATTTTCTGGCCAATTGATTCTACTTATTCAATGGTCTTGTATAATATCTGCAGGGCTTACCTGTTCTGAGATTTTCTTATTAACATTCTTTTGCTGGAGTTTCTACAACATCCGGGCAATCTTCTGCTTCATCTGCTGGAGTTTCTACAACATCCGGGCAATCTTCTGCCTCATCTGCTGGAGTTTCTGCAACTTCCGGGCAGTCTTCTGCTTCATCTGCTGGAGTTTCTACAACATCCGGGCAGTCTTCTGCTTCATCTGCTGGAGTTTCTACAAC
>NZ_JJQY01000141.1:0-36526 GCF_000979295.1 Methanosarcina sp. 1.H.T.1A.1
ACCTCTCTATTCGTCGGCAGCGTCAGATGTGTATAAGAGACAGGAGCATGGCAGAAGCCTACGGCTGGGGTAAGTTTTTCGGGATCGCCGTCCCCTGGATAATTGACCTCGGGAGCCGGCTGGCTGGAGTCGATGTTTACGGTATCGAGGGGTTTTACATCCCCTACTTCTATGCCCTCAGTGATCAGATCGGGGCCAATATCTCAGGCATGCTTTTCCTCCGGCGGGCCGAAGGTTCGTGGAAGGCCGGGTTTTCCAGATATGTCCGCCATCCAGTTATGCTGGCAAGCCTTTTTGTGATCACGCTTGTGCCCGTTGGGCTTTTTGGGATAAGGGTTCTGGGATTCAGCCCGACAACACAGACCTATACCGCCCTTGAGGCCATTGCTGCAAATCTCTGCTGGATCCCACCGCTTGTTGGGTGGCTAAATGAGAAGTACCGCTGAATTTCGGGAAAAACCAGCAGTAGTGACCAAAACCTATATATTATTTTACGGATACATATGTAGTATAACCACTACATATGGTGAAGGGAATTATTCTTAAAGCACATATAAACAAAAAGCAAAAATTGAAGGTGAAAAAAATGAAGAAAAGTATAATAGCAATTCTCCTGGCCGCACTGCTTATAGGTACATTCGGAGCAGCAGTTGTCAGTGCAGTTGCTTCCGATGATACAAGAGCAAACTACGGCTCCGGGTTCATGCATAGAGGGGCTGCCAGATATACAGGATCTGGTGCAGGCAACTTCGCTTCTTGCCCTTACTACAATGCAGATGAAACTGTAGAACTTGAAGTTGAAACCATAGATGAGGCTTTTGAAATCGCAAAGGATGAGATTGATGACGGTGTCTCCAAAGACGACATATATCAGATGAACCGCTGGTGGATTGTCTCCTATGAGGACGAAGACGGAGTCTACACGCAGGCAAGAATCGACGCGGTCACCGGTGATGTGTTTACCGGATACGACGTTCCTGCAGGGTGTCAGACAGGCGGCAGGTTTGCCCGTGGATCCGGATACGCTCGTGGATCCGGATACTGTATGGGATATGGCAACTAAATTCCGACCATAAACCATCCTTTTTTTATTTGTTTTAACCCCTCAGGTTAATTATTCAGGTTTTTAGTTTTATATTAGACCCCCTCTACCGGGTATTTTTTATATTTATGGTTGATCAGTATATGAGGAAGAATAAATAGAATAAGGAAAAACGGATAATAAAACGATAACAAAACGATAACAAAACAATAACAAAACGATAACAAAACAATAACAAAACAGATAAAACAAATAAATCTGGTTTTCTCGAGGTGAACATTTTGAACGGTATGGGGTACGGCATGTATGGCTCTTTCTGGGGCTTTTTCCTGAACATTCTTATTATCCTTCTCATTGTAGGCGTAGTTATGGTGATGCTTAATAGGTCCGGCTATACGGCTTCCAGAGATAACGAGCGGCTCGTTAAAATGGAAAAAGATATTCAAGAAATCAAAAAAACAGTTGAAGATATAAAATCCAAACTGGAAGAAATCTGAAGCTTAATATGCTTGAAACGAATTCCGAAAATATTTCCGATCAGGAAATTGTATTAATCTGTGAGGGTGCACCAGGTGGAAAAATCACTTCAGCAAATAGTTGAAATTGGCGAAGCCCTCTCTCATCCTGTAAGGCTAAAACTACTCTACCTGCTGGCTGAGAGAGAGAGGTATGTATACGAACTCGCCAAGGACCTGGACCTCTCAAGGCAGGTCGTAAACCTGCATTTGAAGCGCCTGGAAAAAGCCGGATTTGTTGAGAGTGACCTCAGGCTCGAAGATGACGATATGCGGGCCAAGAAATTTTTCAAGTTGAAAGAGTTTGAGGTCTCCCTCTCTATGGAAGACCTGAAAAAGATTTTTGAATAAGTATGATCAAAGTGAGATGAGCAGGGCCAAAAATCGGCCAATGGACCTGCTCGTTTTCCCCTACTTTTTTGTGTTCTCCCTTCTCATTCCTTAAGTGCCACAAGAAAGAGCCTGTTAAAGACCAGGTTCACTTTTCCCTGTCCACCGGCCTGACGGACAAAGGCTTCTTTTACGATTTCCCCGAAAGTTTCCACGTACCCGGCGTTAATCTTAATATCGTAGCAGTCCCGGTTGAGGTATCCCGCGACCGCTGCCCCTGAAAATATGTCAAAGACTTCTTCTGGCGTGTGCGTTGTAGTTACACCCTCGATTTTTGCCAGAAGCACCCGAAAGCCGTGTTTTTCAAACAATTCCCTGTATGCGGCTTCGGTCTCAAGAAAAAACCAGGGGGCTTTAAAGTGAGAAAAGACCTCTTTTGTTCTCGGGTCTTCTGCTACCTTTTGAACCGCTTCTACGAAGTTGGGGCTGTATACATTTTTAGCAGGCGCCTGCACTCCAATCTTTCCCCCTTTCCTAAGAGCCCGGCAGCAATTGTCAAGCGCCTTTTCAGGGTCGTTGAACCACTGGAAGGCGGAATTACAAAAAATCACATCAAAGCAGGCTTTGCAGTCCAGCTCTTCCGCACTCTGGACCTCATAGCTTATGTCCAGCCCCCTGCTTTTCTCCACCGCTTCTTTTATCATCCCTTCGGAAGGGTCAATTCCGACCACATTCCCCCGGGTAATTTCCATGATCTTTCTGGTAGGTTTCCCGCTCCCGCACCCCAGGTCCAGCACATCGTCAGCGCTCCCTATTTCCAGCAGGTCTAAAAGCAGGTCCGCCGCAGGCGTCTGGACCAGGGAATGGGCCTCGTACCTGGCGGCAATTGTTGAAAAGTCAATCTTCAATCCGTAACCCCCATTTACCTGTTATCTTTTATCGCCATCTTTTATCTGCTTATCCACTTCCCTTTAGCAATATGCAGTCCTTCTTCAATTGGTTGAGATAATTCCAAAATTCCCGGAATACCGGCTCTCTGCATTTATCTCATTCCTTACAGTATTCTCACTCCACGCTCTCCCCTCATCCCGTATTTTTTCTCATTCTCCGATATCCTCGTTCCAAATTTCCGGATATTTACCGATGAACTCCTCCATCATTTTCCTGCATTCCGGAAGATCCAGGTCAATGACCTCTACACCATGGGCTTCCATGAATTCCTTTGCACCTTCGAAGGTCCTGGACTCCCCGACAACTACCTTTTTTATTCCAAACTGTACCACAGCCCCTGCACAGAGGTAGCAGGGCATAAGAGTGGAGTACAGCAACGTGTCGTGATATTTTATGATCCTTCCTGCATTTCTCAGGCAGACTATTTCGGCATGGGCAAGAGGGTCGCCGTCCTGGACACGCCTGTTGTGACCTCTACCTATAATCTCCCCGTTCCTGACAAGGACGGAGCCGATGGGGATTCCACCCTCAAGCAAACCGGTTCTCGCTTCTTCTATTGCAGCTTTCATGAATATTTCCATTGCTACTCCTCTTTATCTGTTTCATTTTTGCGTCGGAGCGGATCCGAAAGAAGAGCGTAGAGGTTTGAAGCCTTTCTGCTCTTCAAATGGGTCCTTCAAATTCAAACGGATCACTCGAGAATTTCCTCGTTTTCCGCTCTCCAGGCCGGCTCGTTTATTGCAAGGAAGGTCAGGTTCATGCTGCCGGTATTGAGGGTTGACTGAGTTGCATTTGCAGGGATGTATACCATCTGCCCGGGCCTCAGGTCGACAGGCAGGGCTTCAATGTAGATTACTCCTTCTCCTTCCAGGATGTAGTGGATCTCGGGGTTTTTCATCCTGTGGGGGGCGAGAGCCTCTCCGGGCCTGATGATGGCATGGGCGATGCTGTAATTGAGGTACACGTCCCTTTCATAAAGGTCCGGGTGAAATAGATTGCTTATGAAAATGTTTCCTTCCCGGCTGAAGTGCTCACATTCGTCAAGGTTTTTTGTCAGGATGTAGTCGTCGGCATAGAACCCTGAGCCCACAAGGCAGTCCTCTCCGTTAAGCGAAACTCCTTTGATGAAGGTATATTTGAGGGACGGTTCGACTTCTCCGGGTTTCGGCCAGTAGTATGAAACCCAGCCCTCTCCCTCTTCGCTGAGAGCTGTTTCAATGAAGAGCTTACCAATAGGTTTTCCCATGGAGTCCTGAAGCTCGCTCATGTTTTCTCCTTCCCCGCTAAGATTGGGAGGGTATACGAGGCGCATGCCGTCAGTTTTCCAGACAAAAATGTAAAAGTCATCCCTGAACCACTCACTCTCGGGCTGCCTGAATTCGGGGAATGATTCTTCTCCTTTTTCTTCGATAAGGGCAACAGCATCCCTGACCTTCGAAGCAATATACTCTTTCTGGAGCAGAACTTCACTGGGGGCGTTCCGGAGATTTCCTGCCTGTTCTTCGGCGGCTGTCCCGGTTACCTCCTCAGCCAGTGAGCTGTTCTCTTCATCTGCTACAGGTTTCTCTGAAACGCATCCTGTAGGCATCAGTACACAGGCAAGTAAAATAAGAACACAGATTGTTTTTTTAAACGGATTCATGGGTGCACCTTTTTAATAAATCAAAATCATTAACTCTTTAACTTTTTTAATATATAAACGTAAAGTGAGGTTTTTCAAATGCCTGAAACCAAAAGTGCAATTTCTATAGTCACACCGTTTTCTTTGTATTACTCGGCGTGGCAGAGGATTATGGCCGTGGTGCCAAAAAACAAACTCATTTTACAAAGAAGCGATGATTTAGAGGTTAAAGAAAAACAAAAAAAGGTGAGGGTTCACTTCATCCCCGACATAAAGTCAGGGTACCGTGACCCTCTGCACTCCCAGGCAATTACACTAAAAAATATGTTTCGTGTCCCGGTCGCTTTACCTTATACTGGTTCTCTGGTTACGTTAAATGGTGTTGTTCCATTGCCCATTACTTTCCAGTACATACATTGACTGTAGTAATTTTTGAATTTGTACCGTATTTATTGGTTGCTGTTAGTTTAACTGTATAGTTTCCTGCGGTTTTGTATCTGTGTAGAGGATTCTGCTTTGTTGAAGTCGTTCCGTCTCCAAAGTCCCAGTACCATTTAGTTGCATTTTTCGAGAGGTCTTTAAACTGCACCATGAGGATGACCTGGCTGCTGAAGTTTGCAACAGGACGTGGTTTTAATATCGGGAGAGGACACACACATTTCCCAACGGGAACAGGAGTGCTTCCTGCAGTCACCGTGGCTATAACAGTGTTGTTTATTGTGTTAATTATAGTGACAGTATTGCTGATAACATTCGTCACATAGATGTATGTTCCATCCTTGCTAACTGCAATTCCGGCAGGATACTGTCCAACGTTAACTGTGGCTGTAACAGTGTTGTTTATCGTGTTAATTACAGAGACAGTATTGCTGTTAGCGTTCGTAACATATACTTTTGTTCCATCCGGGCTGACTTCAACTCCGGTAGGATATTGTCCAACATTAACTGTGGCTGTAACAGTGTTGTTTATCGTGTTAATTACAGAGACAGTGTTGTTGATGAAGTTAGTCACATATACGTTTGTTCCATTCGGGTTGACTGCAATTCCGGCAGGATAATTTCCAACATCAACTGTGGCTGTAACAGTGTTGTTTATCGTGTTAATTACAGAGACGGTGTTGCTGTTAGAGTTCGTAACATATACATTTGTTCCATCCGGGCTGACCGCAACGCCAGTAGGATATTGTCCAACATTAACTGTGGCTGCAACAGTGTTGTTTATCGTGTTAATTACAGAGACAGTGTTGTTGACTATGTCAGTCACATATACGTTTGTTCCATTCGGGTTGACTACAATTCCACCAGTATTGGGTCCTACATCCACCCTGGATGTAGTGTTTGTTGTTTCGTCAATTACAGTGATCTCGTTGCTGGTTCCGATTGTTGGTGGAATTATGGAAACTGGTATAGTTTCATTAGTTTCCGGTACTGTTATGTTAACTTCTGGTACCGTTACGTTAATTTCCGGTACTGTTACGTTATCTTCTGGTATTGTTATGTTATCTTCTGGTATTGTTATGTTGTCTTCTGGTACTGTTATGTTGTCTTCTGGTATTGTTATGTTGTCTTCCGGTATTGTTATGTTATCTTCTGGTATTGTTATGTTATCTTCCGGTATTGTTATGTTATCTTCTGGTATTGTTATGTTATCTTCCGGTATTGTTATGTTATCTTCCGGTATTGTTATGTTGTCTTCTGGTATTGTTATGTTGTCTTCTGGTATTGTTACGTTATCTTCCGGTATTGTTATGTTATCTTCTGGTGTTTCTCCATTCGCTGCGCTTACTGCCATGGATATCGCTGATATTGCAAATATTAATGTGAAAACACAAAGTATCTTTTGTGTTCTGCCATATGTTTGTTTTCCCATTGTATACCCCCCAGACTCTTGCTTAATTTGATACAATTTTGAACTGGTTCTTTGAGCCACTCCCTTCGACAGATTTGCTGGGTAAATATTATTTTACCAATCAATTTATTTTACCAATCAATTATCCAAATTAATTTCTAAAAAAAGATATTATTGGCAAAATTTTATACTTATTTTGTATGGCCAGTGAAAGTTATTTCAAATTGTATCAGAGAGATACTATTATTTAAATAAATATAATAATTATAGAAATATAAATACGGATTCTATAATAATAAAAGCCTTAGATTATATCGTCAAGTTCCTATATAAATATCTAAAACGAATTTATTTTTCATACAACTTTCAACTTTAAACAAAAATAAGCAAAAATATTGTACATGAATTCAATTAAAATAGATGTTAAATGCTCTCATAGTCTTGAATAATGTCTATTCGATAAATCCTAATATGGATAATCTAACTGTATACATTGTCAGGGGAGTGGTCTTTATGTCCCCCCGAATATTCTCTTTTTCTTAACTTTGATACTTATAATACATTTTTTTAGTTAGACAAAAAAAGTGAAAGTGCTTGTCATTTTGATCAATAATTTGCGGCTACCACCTGAATTTTGCTTTACCAATTATATTTTAGAATAAACATTTAAAAGTAACAAAGCTAAGAAAATATATCGCAGCCACTTTTCCGGGAAAAAGAGAACTGCTCCAGAAGTCTGGAGCTGCACAAGAATTATGCTACGCAAGAATTATGCTACAGATGAATTATACTGCAGATAAATTATTTTTCTCGGACCTGAATTTGAACCTCTGTCATCAGCTCTTCTTCCGGGACTTCAGCAGGGTCATTAAAGTATAGTTCCCTGCTCGGCATAACGGTCTCCAGGTTATTTTCTTCCGTATAGGAGAAGATTTTGTTATAGCCTGCTTCAACTCCGTGGTATGGACCCCGATAGACAACGGAAACAGCCCTTATAGCCGGCAGTGTCTTTATTTCCATTTTAGGATCTTCCACCGAGACCCTTCCTGTAACCGGGAGTGCAATCTCTATATCCGCTCCTGTTTCTTTGTATTCCTCGTCGTGGCAGAGGAACATAATAGGGCCTGTAGTTTTTACGTGGTTCCGCTGGTTTTCAGGGCTGCTGACGCATGCACAGATTTCACTGATTAGCCTTCCTATAGTTTCTACAAAGTTCCCTTTTTCACGCTTGCTCAGTACTCGCAGTTCGGGAATCTCTTTGATAACGGGTTCTGTAACTGACATTTTGAATATCTCCATAACTTTTCCACTATGTTTGCAGGCGCCCTGCAAAATGCCCTCGATATTCTGCAACTTCCCAACCTCCAGCCGGACCTCATCGAGTCTCTTCCTGAAACAGGTCTCAATAAACTCATAATTTCCTGCGCTTTCTGCGTCCAGAAGCATGGAAATTTCCTCAAGGGAAAATCCCAGGAAAGTAAAGGTCTTGATTTTCATTCCCTGCTCGATCTGGGGAACCGTATAGTAACGGTAACCTGTAAAGGAATCTTTTACTTCCGGAACGAGCAGCCCTTTCCTGTCATAGAGCCTGAGAGCTTTCTGGGAGAGGCGGGTCATAAGGGAAAATTTACCGATTGGGATCTGATCGATTAGTATTTAGAGCTTTTGGGCAATATATCGCTTATAAAACAAAATTGTATTACTCGATTGCCGCAGTTTAATGAAACTTTATTATTAAAGTAAAAATCTGCAAATTGGTTGAAGCGAAAATTGCAGAGCTGCTAGGATCGTAATACTTTGTTAAGTAAGGTATGACAAGCGTATAAGACTTTATTCAAGGTAGAGCACCTCTTGCTGTGGGAAGTACTCATTACTTCAAAAAAATATGACAGGCAGCTTTTCATCCGAAGGCAAAAGGTCGCAGATCCTTTGATTGCGTAATAGAAAAGACCGTGGAAAGCAGTTACAAGGATGAATGTCCTTGTGACGGCTGTAAATACAGATATGGCTTCATGATGAGAATAGCCAGAAGATCAACTGTAAAACTCAGTACACTCTTTTCTTCGAACATGAGAATCCTGAACAGAAATATGTTCTGACCATCTCCTACGGTGCTCAGAAGAATCTCGATGCATATTCGACAAAACTTGAAGAGGCTGGGCTTGATGCTGACCAAGTTATCACTGGAGGGCACATAGAGGATTTAGATTCAGCGCAGACGACTTATACAAAAACTTTATATAGGTCGGTTAATTTGACTTAACATATATATTACTGAGAGACAAAAATTCCTGTTCTCTTTTTTAATTTGCACTGTGGCCATAGTTCAAGTGTGAATTAGGACCCTTCCCGTTGGGAAAAACATTACAATAATTGAATGGCAAAAAACAGATGAGTTTATACTATCTCATTTTGCAAAACGTGATTAGATGAACACAACAACCACAACAAAAAATACTGAGGAATGTACTGATTTTGAACAAGCTCCTTTCAATTCCGAGAAAATTCCAGCAAAATTGAAAGAGTATGATCAATGGGTGCTCTGGAAGCTTAAACCACAAGCTGAAGGAAAGCCAAAAAAGATTCCATACACTATAGGCGGTTACAAGGCAGATTATACAGACCCTAAAACTTGGAGTAATTTCGACGAAGCTTTCGAGACTTATCAACAGAGCGAAGGCCTTTACTCAGGACTCGGGTTTGTAATTTCCGGAGAAGATCCTTTCATTGGCATTGACTGGGACAACGCTAAGGATTCTACCACTGGAGAATTTGATCCATGTATTGTGGAAGAAGTTATTAGCACATGCAGTTACGCTGAAGTTTCTCAAAGCGGTACTGGATTTCACGCAATTGCCATCGGAACCCTTCCAGGTACAAGGAAAAAATGTAATGATCGAGAAATGTATACATATAAAAGATTCTTTGCGATTACTGGAAACCACGTAGAAAATACACCATTTACAGTCAATAAAGCACCAGAGGGAGCAATCAAACGTATATACGATAGGATGGTCGAACCTGTAGGGGATTCAAGTAAAAATAAAACATCAGCAGATAAACAGGCATGTAAACCTGAAAGAGGTGCAAAATCTGGAGTTTCTGACTTTGAGGTTTTAGAGAAGTGTAAGCGTGGAAAAAATGCTGATCGTTTCAATATCCTCTACGGTGGAAACTGGGATGTGCTCGAATACCCCTCGCAAAGTGAAGGAGACCTTGCTCTGTGCAGTATGTTTGCAGCCTATACCCAGGAGAAAAGTCAAATTGACAGATTATTTACAGGATCTGGACTTTATAGCGAAAAATGGGGTCGTGCGGATTACAAGGAGAGGACAATAAACAAGGCACTTGAGGGGATAAATGAAGATCCATATCGGAAGTACTTTACTGAGGGGCGATTTATTGCTAAATCACTAGCAGATGAAATAATGACGAAATATAATTTCCTTACTTTCGATGACAGTAAAGAAATATATTGCTATGAAAACGGAGTCTATCGGCTTGGAGGAGAAAACCTCATAATAAAAGTAGCCCAAGCAAAATTGGGAAACTATTCCACAAGGAGTCGTAGAGATGAAACTTTGTCGTTCATTAAGGTTGAGACTTTAACCAACCGTGCTTTGGTTGATAAAGAAAGGCATATCATCAACTTAAAGAACGGCCTCTATGACCTTAATGAGGACAAATTTAAACCACATACACCGAGTTTGCTGTCAACTGTACAGATACCTGTAGAGTATGATGAAAGCGCAGAGTGCCCGATGATAGATAAGTTTCTATCACAAGTAGTCTCTGAAGAATATATTCCAATGCTGCTGGAGTGGATTGGTTATTCGATGATTCCAGATAATAGCATGCAGAAAGCAGTTATGCTCCTAGGTTCTGGATCAAATGGGAAGAGTGCATTTCTCAATCTTCTTACAGAATTCATTGGAATTAAAAATACTTCAGGAGAAAGCTTACAGAAGTTGGAGAAAGACAGATTCTCTGCAGCAAACCTCTATGGAAAGTTGTTGAATGTTTGTCCAGACATAGCTGGATCTGAAGTGTATGACAGTTCTGCATTTAAAACACTGACCGGAAATGAGACGCAAATCCGAGGAGAAAAGAAAGGTCAGCAAGCATTTTATTATTACAATACTGCAAGGTTAATATTCTCTGCCAATGACCTGCCTCCAGTGAAAAATGCTGGATATGCTTACTATCGCAGGTGGATACTAATTGAGTTTCCTAATAAATTTGAAGGAAAAAGTGCAGACAAAAATTTGGTCAAGAAGCTTACAACGGAAAAGGAGCTTTCTGGACTGCTGTATAAGGTAATTATAGCTCTGAATGGATTGCTGGAAAATGGGGAGTTCTCCTATCACAAAACCATAGAAGAAGTTGAACGAATGTATCGGCTTAAAAGTGACTCAGTTGCTACCTTTGCTGAAGAATGTGTGCAAATGAGTACAGAAGATACCCTAAAAGCTGTAGTGTATGACGCTTATGTCAATTGGTGTAAAAAGAATGGGGAAAAGCCAGAGTCAAATGTCGAATTTGGAAAGAGGTTCATTAAACTAGGGTATCAGACAATAAGGGAATCAATTGGGGATAGAAAGTACTACTGGGAAGGAGTATCCGTGAAATCTGTGTAAAGTCCTAAAGATATAATCTGCTAGGCTGCCTAAGTTCTGTCTGGGATACAATTGCTTATCTTGGACGGCTTAAATCGCTATTAGATGCCACAGGTTGGTGGGGGGCGTCTGAGATGTCTATGTGAATATATAATAAAAGAAATATTATATGCCCCCCACCAACCTGTGTAAATAAGAAAAGAGCAAAAGGTAGGACGCTCAGACGAAACAATATAATCAAAGGCAGTAGACGCATTTTTATCGTCTATGCAATAATCTTGTCTAAGGTCTGTTTTCAAATTTAATACTTAATTATCCGTAAAAACGGTGGTAATAAATGACTTCTCCTTTTAAAAAATGTAATCGATTTTCAAGCTGTAGTGTTAATAATTGCCCTCTTGATCCTGAATATCCTGATAGGTCCGTTCATGAAGATGATCCTGAACAGGAATGCACGTGTGAGAAAACATATCGTGTAAGAATTGCTGAACAATTTCCAGGCATGCTGAAATATCACGGCATGACCATAAAAGAATATAAAAATAAACAAATAGTAGCAGCCCTGTCAGAGGAAAATAGGCATGTATTCAGAGGCGAGTCGTACTAGGACCTTCCCAATACCGACTCACTTCTTTTTACGAAAACAACTCTCCAGGATGCCGTTATAGAAATTTTTAATTTCTGAATTTCACTGGGGGGGGGCTGATACAGGATACAGACCCCTAAATTCCAACAGTAACAAGCATACCATATTCTACAATAAGCGTACAAGATTTCTATAAGTGTAGTGAATGTGCACATTTATACACAGAGGTACATGTTGTATTCACTAATGGACAGTTCTGGTGTAATCCTCGGCATAACATGCGAGATTAGATTCCAGGCTTACCGTTGACGAAACATTAACCTTTTTTGCGTCTCCAATTCCAGTTGTATATTACAAGCCACACGTTTAAGGTCCAATAAGTATTTTTGAGTCCTTGATTATATATATAAACTGGTTAATATAATAAAACCAATTAGATATAATTAAATAAGATTGCTCATTTTTATAATAGTCTTCCATATATACATCAACGATCTTAAAATTAGTGTTTGACTTCTCTATTGATGCCAAGCTCAGATCAATAAATCGTATGGAAGCCTAAAGCCTACTTCTTTTGATCATTGTTGAGATGAAGGCATTAAAAATTATTTCGTGTAGGTGTTTTTCTGTGTGGGAATTAAAAAATAGATTTATAGCTTTATTGCTTGCCTTTTTAATATTAATGGCAGGCACTGGTACCGGCATTGTGGCAGCTGAACCTTCAGTTGACAATTCTACCATTATAACCGAAATAGATTACGAAGAGACTAATATAGACACTGAAGATCATACACTGGTAGTGGAGGATGCAGATGACATCATCGAAGCCGGTGGGTCTGTTATATATGAAGAAGACAACACTGATATTGACAACACAAATATATATTCAAGTGATGATGATATAACAAATATTGACAACTCCGATGATGACACAATGGTCATCGAGACTACAATTCTGGAAAACAGTACCCAGGAAATTGACAATTCGTATAAATACTCGGATAATTCTCAGACAATCATCCAGACCGTAGAAACGACTAATGTGAATGTAGATAATAGTCAGAGCACTAATGTTGCATTCACAGAAAGTACAGTTGTCAACAACATTAACTTCGTCTCAAAAGATTCCGGCGAGACAAAGGTTATTGTCCAGGATATAAAGGATGATGATGAATGTTTAGAAACACTCCCGGCAGGTAATGTCTACACATCATTCAACATATGGCTAGACAATGCCGAAGTAAATAGTAACATTGAAGATGCAGCCGTAGACTTTAAAGTTGAAAAGACCTGGCTTATAGAAAATAACCTGGATGGGTCTGCAATCATCCTGAACATGTATGAAGGTGGAAAATGGGTTGAAGTTCCTGTGACTATCACCGGAGAGGACTCTCAGTTCATCTATTTCAATGCCGAGGTATCCGAGTATTCCACATTTGCAATTACAAGTAAAACGGTGACTGTGGACAAGGTGTTGAAACAGACCGATTCAGGAACAGTGAACGCTACAGAAGAGATAGATAAACCAACAAAGAATGTAATTATAAAACTTTTAGAAGTTATTATTGCACTGCTTGAAGGGGATTAATCTCCCTTCTTTTCTTTAATTTATTATTCAGAGAGTGATAACCATGGAAAATAAAACTACACATCTGCCAGCCGTACTTTCATTCTTTGTACCAGGACTCGGACAGTTATATAAAGGGAAATTGCTTAAATTCTTTATATTCTACTTCATTTGGTCAGTTTTAATATTTATGGCAATAGGAATGAGCACCGTACATGCCGATGCAGGAATGTTCTTTTTCCTGGTATCAGGCATTCCGTGGATGATAAGTCTTATCGATGCCTATGATTTTTCAGATTAAAAAAGAGCATAGTCTTGCATGTTAGGAATGTTAATTCATGTTAAGGCGGCTCTGGCTGTATAGATAGCCTTTTATCGCGCTAATTAACATTTCTTAGAATGTTGATAGTGTTATACCGTCATAGTCACAGACTTCTATATTCACTAATAGGTTATAAACTTTCCGCATATTTTGAGTAGAATCGCCCAAAAGGTGATGAAACAAGGATTGAACTTGCAGGGCCATCCTAAGATCTGAAAGCAATACATCAACATATCTGAATACTTCAGAACGCAGCAACAGCTGTAGTGTTTCCCCTGAGCTGAACCACTAAATATGATCGGACATTAATACGGGGTCAAGGTTTATAATCGGGGCAGTTGATGCGTATAATAAAGTGATACTGATACAACTATAAGCACATTCAAATTAGCTAAGACTTTCACTGATTCTGGCGGGCAACATTTTGTTACAGCGACAAATTTGTTGAACGCTTATAATAAAAAGATGGGTTACACTTAACTTGGGAAGAGAATCTTCCCACTCAGAAAAAGTTCGTAGTCTTGCATGTTAAGTCATGCTGGACTTGTTGGCCTGTCTAGTAGGCCCTGCAGTTGTAGACATGTTTCAATGCATATCTAAATGTCAGAGCCTACTGTCATAGTCATAGACATCTAGATGTAAGTCCCTATATATGTAACTGTTGCATAATTTTGTAAATGTTTCCGTTCTGAGAAAGAAATTTAGTATGAATAGCATTAATGTATAACAATATTGGTTTGATTTCAAACTAACATCTATTTCTCGGGTAATTTTTGAAATGGTGACTCCAAGATTAGATAAGTTGCCGCACTAAAATACTCGGCTAAAGCCTCGTAAAACGGTGATTTTAATGATTAATGTACAACAAATCTGAAACACTTTTGGCACCACAACTGGTGCATGGATTTTTTACGAAAACAACTCTCCAGGATGCCGTTATAGAAATTTTTAATTTCTGAATTTCACTGGGGGGGGCTGATACAGGATACAAGCCAGAAGTTTCCAGCTTTATATTAAGGAAGATAACCTTTGATTTTATCGATGAACCTTGCTGGAAGTTCAGATAATTTTGTAGCCTCACCTTTTATTTTTTCAAGATCCACATGCATTTCAGGATACTTCATTTCTGCTAAAGGAATTGTAGTTACAAGTTGAGCCCCCGAACCTGCAATATTAAGTCCCTTGGAAATAACAAGTTCTCCACGAGGCCCTGGTTTCAGGGAAACAGTCATTTCCTCAAGCTTTCCCTCAATCTTACTAATACCTCTTTGGAGATCTTTGAATCCTTCCTTAACAGTCTTTTCTGGAACTACATTTACAGTTGGAATTAACCCAATAACAGTAGACAGAGTTCTATACTGCTTTGCAAGGTCCTTTTCATATTTCATGGATTCAATCATATAAAGGACTTCTTCGTTTTCCGGAGCATGAGGAATTTTTGAATTAAGAGCCATAACGATGGTTGCGACATACCAGCCCATTTCCTCTTGACTGCCAATTTCCCAACTTTTGACTTCTTGATTGACAGCACATGCGATTTCTTGTGCTGGAGTGTCTTGAGAGACCTGACATGCGATCTTTGCTTTATTTTGAATCTCTTCGATAAGCTCTTTTAGGTTTCTGTCAAGAATGGGAAGCCCTTTTCTCAGAACCTCTGTTGCGAACGGAGATGTTTGTTCGGTTTCTTTAAACAAGTCATCTGCATGTTCGCATTTTTCTCTGTAAGAGTTTAGTTTAGATTTCTTTGATTCCAGATCCATGTATTCCAAATTCTGGACTTTTTCTAATGCATTAGCAAGTTTCTCGACAACTTTTAAAAGCTGTTCTTTGCTCCTTGAACCATTGATAGCACCCTTAGCTTCTGCCAGATACTTATTTACTTCTTCTTTTGCTTCATTTTTATTGAAAAGAATTGTATGGAAAGAACGGTAAAAAGGAAGACAAAACTGTGATGAGCTTGAAGAGATAGATTCCTGTGATGCTTTCTCAAAAAACTCGATAGCATTTTCTAGTTCTTTTCTGTATTCTTCTTCATTTTCAGCTTGGGATGCCTTGAATACAGAAATTTTTCCAAGAGAATGATATGCTGCGGATTGAACTGCCCGTTTCTCATCATTAGCTAACTTATATAGGTCTCCCAATGCCGTTTCTTTATCTGGTATGTGAGAGTAAGAAGATCCAAGAGTACTGGTCACACCTAATCTCACACTATAGTCCTCATCGACACTCAGTCTATGTAGATCATTCCACATACTTTCCTTATCTGATATGTAAGGAAATGCAGATCGAAGAGATTTAGCTGCAACTCCCCTCACAATTCCGTCTTCATCGTGAGTCAGTCTATGCAAGTCATTCCATACTTCTTCCTTATTAGATATATGAGGAAATGCAGATCGGAGTGATTTTGCTGCCATTCCTCTTATACCATTGTTTTTATCATAAGTCAGTTTATGTAAATCGTTCCATGCTTGTTGTTGATTTGGAACTTCAGAATAAATCGGACCAATAGCAAAAGTTGCCATCCATCTTACATCGTTATCTATGTCCTTAGTCCGGTTATGCAAGTCTTTCCATGCAGTTTGTTTATCTGGAATATAATGAAAAAGTTCGCTAAGAATAAGGGTTGCAGGCCGTCTAACATCACTGTTATCGTCTTTTGCTAGTTTATGTAAATCGTTTCCAGCTTTTTCTTTATCAGGCAGTAATGGAAAATTACTTCTTAGTTGTTCTAGCGCTTTGATACGTTCTTTTGGATCATCGCTGCATCGTAACTTATGAATTCTCTCTTGTATTAACTCTCGGTTCATTAACTCTTGATCTATCAACTACCCGACACCAAAAATTCCTATACATATTAACAATTATAACTATTTCTTTTTGATACGAAAAAAAGAGATTTTAAGATCAGCTCAATGCAAATTTCTAATATGTATACTACATTTCTATTATCATGAAACCCTCACAGATTATTGGAATTATCATCTGCCTATCCCTGATACTCAGTACAGCCGGATGCACAGATTCAACAGACACTCCTTCAGAAACAGCACCTACAGAAGAAACACAGGTAGCTGAACAACCCACAGAACCTTCCACAACGGTTCCGCCAACTGAAGAGTCGGAAACGACAAGTTCTACCGAATCAGGTATTTATGTAACCGATCTAAACCTTCAGGAAGAGTGGATACAGATATCAAACATCGGGTCTTCTCCTGTTTCCTTGGCTGGTTGGAAAATTGAGGATGAAGGCAGTAAACATACCTATACGTTTCCTTCTTACACCTTGAATGCAGGATCAACTGTAACTGTATATACTGGAAAAGGTACAGACTCAGAGATTGAACTTTATTGGCAATTGGATGATCCTATATTGAATTATGATGACACTGTATACCTCTATGATGATAGTGGAAAACTGGTCTCAAAAAGAGCTTCAAGGTTAGTCTTGACAGAGTAGAAGAAGGTACTGCAGTGCTGCTTGTAAGGGATGAAGAATCAGTTAAAATCGGCATCCCTCTCTTTTTACTGCCTTCTGGAAGCAAGGAAGGTGATATCCTGGATATTACCATTGACAGGGATGTTCAAGAGACAGAAGCTGCGAAGGAAAGGGTATCGAGTTTGCTTGAGAAGCTTAAGAGTAAGAATCGAAGAACGAGATAAGGCACTTCCATAATCTCCCGGTTGCAACTATGATACAGCATTGTGGAAACTTGACATTAAAATGGATGATCTCAATGACGAAAATATTATTTCAGAGACGCCTGTCAAAAACTAAATTCACAAGAGTTAGATCTTTAACTGGATATAGTAAGGAGTTGCAAAAGCCATTTAAGGAATGATTGATATAGTATCAAGGATTTTTGTTGCCAAGACTGATTATTTGGGGAAACGGAACTATAGAGCAATTCTCAAACTGAAAATTTGAAGTTATATTTTTATCATTCCTAAAAAGGCATAGCAACAGGAGTAAACATGCCTTATATCACGTTAGTTAATGAATATATTCCAGATGGGGTACTGCAAACAGTAGATGAATATGACCCTTATGATTGGGTCTATATACTTTTTAAAGCTTACCATGGTTCCATAGATAATTACTATAAAGAACGTGGGACAACGTATGATGATGACCTTAAAATGCGCGGCTTTATGACGATGTTATTTAGCGGTATAGACGCTCTGGATAAGTATCCAATACTCAATATTGACCCTGCAGTAGAAGTTTTGATTGAAGACACAAATCCAGATGTCAATAACATTAAGGTTCCTTTTCCAAAATTGTTCATAAATAAGAGATTTAAGGCTCATAAAGGCTATATCATGGGTATAGTCGTTGAGGACATGAACCAAGTTTCCTATCAAACTTTTTTGCAGGCGGGATTAAGCCCTAAAGAAGCAAAAAAGATGGTTGATAAAGTAAGAAATCATCCTGACGTTAACGGTGAAATACCTGCAATGAGTTTCCTGTATGTTTACTATTCTACAGAGAAAATTCAGATAATAATGTCAGATTTAGACGAAATATTTGATCCGAATTCTGACATAGATAAAGAAGTTTTTACTGTAATGAAAAAGGCTATGATCTATGCCGCAAACGTTTCCAACCTGATAACAACTAATGTTGATTTAGATAATTTAGTGAATCCTGATAGAGATATCAGGTTAATCCCACAATATAAACCTACAGAAGATGTAAAGGCCTTAACTGAGCGAGATAAAAGATTTTCTGTTATCAGGCTTTTTGGAAATTTAAGGCGATATACTCAGGAATATGCCAAAGAGAAACGGAAACATGCAGCAAAAGATCAGGATGCTGTAATAGTTAGAGGTCACTGGCGGCATTTACGAAGTCCACGATTCAGGAATAAGAGAGGACAGTCAATTTGGATCCCTCCCTTTATAAGAGGCATGGATAAAGAGCTCTACAGTCGCATTATTCATGTAAAGAAATGATCATATAGTAAACTATACGTTTGATAATGAACTGTTTATTCCATCGGAATAACCTCTAACTGAAGAACCACCTGCTGAAGTGTTAGCAGATGTAGCCTATCAGAACGCCAGAAAGAGTTCGGTATTGAGCATGACACAGCTGCTCAACGTGCAGCAATTGCGAGAATGACCATTGAGACTGATCATTCCAAGTGTTGCAACACTAAAAATGAAACAATTAATTATAAAAGTTATCTCATGCCATCATTTCTCCATTCATTTCTGACATTCTCAACGTCCATGAAGCATTGTCCTTTATGGAATCCTATACGGAGATCCCAGGCATGACCATTCTCGCAGTACATTGGGATGAAAATTGCTGAACCTCTACCCTGCCAGGCTTCATGATTGTCATGACCGCCTTTAACTTCAGGAGGAAGCATATGAGTTTCTTCACAGGAGCATTGAGGGCATATTATAAGTTGACCATATTCAGGAGCATAAGTATTATTCTTTTTAAAATACGTTGTTTCTGCCATAGCCAACTGTTAAACAGAATAGTATAAATTGTTTCCCTTCAATAAAAGAAGCGTGGATGTTGTGCAAAAGCACCTCCAGGATACACTTCCCTGAAGATGGTCTAACTTGCGAAAGCATGGTCTGCAGGGAAGGTCTTTATTAATAGCATTGTAAGTAAGCTGTTATGTCGCAAAAAGGTATTTCCACGCTTGCAGCACATGTTTCAGATCAGCTCTTTTCTATGCACTAAGTTTTACAAATAGAAGCTCATGGAGTTTCTAGGCAATTGGTATAAACAAATATTAGATTCTACTGCTGTAGGAAAACGGTTTGAAACTGTTAGCTAGGTAATTATTTCATTGAACTTGCTTGGGCTAGAGATATGAACTAAAAAGTTTCTCAAGTTTAGATGGGGGCTTGCAGATAAGGACAAAGTGATAGATGCTCAAAAATATATCAACAACAAAAGTTCTAGCGTTATTGTCAATTTCCTCCGAAAAACGAGGTGATGGTGACATTAATGAAAGATGGTTTCAATTCAAAAGAATAATGCAAGTCATACCTGATCCATTCAAAAACCTTTCTTCTCCAAACTTTTATGCACATCTAAAAACAAAAAACAACTCTAGTGTCGCGTCAGCAGTAAAATATCGTATATAATCGATTACAACTATTCAGAACCATTTAATCCTTGAGGATTGACGCGACACTAGGCTTAAAAATAATACTGAGGCAAGTCTTTCTTACAAAAATATCAGGGACGTTCCTGTCCAGATTCCTTTACCATTTAAAGTGGAGTTTAAAAGTTTCTTTTCTTATAAGGATTATATTAAGGAATATAAACCAATGGCAACTTCTTTTGCTAGGCTTCGTTACAGGAGAGTTGCAACCATCAAGGATCTGGATGAAGGCAAGAATTATTGGGCGAATTCCATAATCCAATCTAAAACAGAATCAGGGAAAAACATTGACAAATTGTATAAGAGCTTGTCCCATAACTCAAAATTGATTTTTTGAATCTCGTATTCTGAATATCAATCGAGTTTCTGAGAATGGAAAAAAGTTCTGAAACCCTACTGATTTGAGAGTAAAATTGGTTTTGGGACAAGCTCCTGCTTTCTGAAATTGAATAATTAACTTCTACTGGGATAAAGGTTACATACGAACTTCTCCAGCAGAAATCAGAACTTTTAAGGCCTTATTTTAAGAATACTTTTGATAAATTGAGAGCATGTGGTTATATTTATGTAAAACCGGATAAAACAAAGGAACAATTGAATATTAATGTGTACTCCTTATATGAAGCTGATCAGTCGCAATTAGATCTCCCTTTTGCTTCATTTTTTTGATTAATTCTTCTGCGGTTTTTCTGTCAATGCCTTCCTCTTCAACCATTTTATAAACTTCATCTAAAGAAGCTTTGTTTATCCCTGAGTTATCAGATACTTTCTTTATACAATCTTTCATAGTTCGTATTCTATTTCTTATACTCATTGAAGTTGGTTCAGAAGAAGGGACCGGAGCTTCTTTTAGTACATTTTCAACTTTATCTATATAAAGAACATATTCAAGTTTACCTTTACCAGCATCAATAGTTGAAAGTTTACCAGTGAAATAATAAGTCTCACCTTCTAAAGCAAGCCCTACAGTACTTCTCATTAAAAAACTTTTAATTGATTTTAAGATACATTCTCTGGCAGGGGCAGTAATTTCTTCAAGGATAATAATATTTTGAACATCTATAATTGTACTTTCTTTCAGTATCAGTTTAAATGGGCCCTTTTTTCCACAGGTTTCTTCTTCACAGCCGGTATACGGTTCTTCTAATTTGAAACCGTCCTGTTCTACATAACTAATATGCCCACATCTTAAACATTGGTACGCTGCACGAGTATAAACTGGATATTGAGTGCCGATGTTTAATGCTCTCCCTTTTATTTTAACCTGCTCGCCGATGTGTTCTGATCTAATATCTTTTATCTGTAGTTCGAGGCTTTCCATTTAAACACCTACATTTTAGTAATTAGAATATCATGCTACATTTTTACATCAATAAAGGTTTCTAAGTTATGAAACCTATCCTTAAACTCAAGTATGCCCGCATTCTCCTTACATTGAAATACAGATTGCACTTCTACCACGGTTCATATCAAGTTGCATAATTATCGCTGCCTGTAAATTTCGGGATTGCCAATACGTGCATAGTTATGTGCCATAAAGGACAGTTTATATTGAATTCAAGGAAACTGTTTTATCAAATTCAACTGTAAATTTAAATATTTTTCAGACATTTTGTTCATTGTTTTTAATGAAAAATTTTAATTATTTAGGTCGCGGTTTTACATATTTTTCAATAGATTTAGAGCCTATCCGAAAAGTCAATAATGGCATGTTGTAGAAGTTACGATAAGTCATAACAGAGAGCTTATCTTTTATCACAGTTGAAGGTAAGATATCCGTTGAAGGAAAGCTACGCATACCCAAAGAACTGGTAATTCCTTTTATTGTAGGAATTATCGGGCAGATTTTACAGAATATCTTTTCAAGTTAAACAGCACTTTGCTGTTTCTTCTTTTTAGCTAGTAGACTGCTCTTATAGAGTTAAGTCAGATTGCCTGGAGTATATCAGACATTCCAATCTTTGTAACTACCTACTTATGCTACTGTTTTTTGTTTAAATATATATCACTCATTTTCTAAAGGTACTTTGCATTACATGAAGCAGAATGCCAAGTCAGATAAACCGTTTACTCTTAACGCTCATGTTCTAGAAAGGGTAAATAAATGGGGTAACAGACCGATAATACTAGATATATAGTCCGTATGATACTGGTTTTTAACTTTATCTACAAAAAAATAACTATTAAGGATAGTTATATGTTAGGATGTGCTTGCTGCCGAATGTAGGATATTATACACTCTTAAATTTCTGTTTATTTCATAGTATCGATTTAATAATTTTTTGCAACGGAACCTTAAAGAGGTATGGTAGGTGAAGAGAACTTATGGCTAATTCCCCATTAAGAGACCGGATGTATGGGTTTGAAATGTCAGGCGGTGAATACCAACTTATCTTCGAAAAAGAGAACATGGGTTACGTTAGGTTCATGGATAAGACGAAAGGGATTTTTTACCTTGATCCGTCTCCGTTTTTGAATACTCCGTATGACGAAGTATATTTTATTAAGGCAGGACCAGTGCCACCGAAAGGTCAGTTAATCTCTGCAACTGTCAGCGAGTCCGAAAAGAAATATACCCAAATAAATAACGGAGTTAAGGCAGTAACCATCAAATACGTAGTTGGCTGGACATTTGAAGACCCAAATAAACTCATTGGTAACCGACTAGTTAACGTGGACGAATTTCTTGGAACAATGACCGAACCGTTACGGAGCACAGGGTACGACATCACAGATACTGGCTTGGTTTTAGGTATGTGTGCAGTAGCGTCTCCAAAGATGAACGAATTCGAGCCTGGGGGTCTGAACAGCGGGGTATTCTGCGGAAAAGGCAAGGAAAAAGGATGGACGGCATTTAAGAAGGTACTGACCGTTGTCCCGACTGAATTCCGACGCCCGGCATCGTCACATTATTATAAATTGCTTGAAACTGCAGAACGTATAAGACCTATAAACAGCATCGAGGTAAGTCTCGCGTACCGAGAAACGTATGGTGTCCAGATTCACCTGCCAATACCGTTTGACGTAGAGCTTAAACCTTTTAAATCCTATGACGAAAATGCAAAGTATTTCAAGCCGATGGCAAGGTCGTTTTTAATCGACGCACTGATGTTTCAGCCTGTGATACCAGAAAAGTACTTGAAAAGGCTTGAAGGTATTCTAAACACGGTATCTGATGATATGGAGAGACCTGGGAATACTGCTTTCGATCGTAGTTTTGCATCTGCTCTCCCAAAGTTAGCTGCCTCGATTGCTAGACTTTACCGTAAAACGTTCGTGTCTGCTGATCAGATGAAGGAAAGTATGGAATTGTGGTCAGGGGTCGTAGCAAGGTCGAAACGGTATACAGAGATGGAAAGAAGTGTAAGTGAAGCATATGCCCTTAAACCTGATGAAGGGCGCATGTTATCCGAGATTAAACACATGAAAGACACTGGTATCCCACTGACAATAAGTAACCTAAGACTGCATACTACCGTCCCTGAATGGCGGTTTGATGAAACCCTTGCTAATCTGGTAGCAGCATCTCATGTGTATTTCCCTGGTGGCGACAAGATCGGACTAATAGGGGGCTAAGAAACGAAGGTAGAATGCCATTGACTTTATTTATGGGTAGTTTGTATCCCCACATAGACCCTTTTTCAGAAAATATTCCATGGTTAAAGTTTTTTCACGGCTTCTACAAGCTTATATAACGGTGCACTTTTGGAATACTCCACCGCCATCTTAAACAGATCCAAATAATTGTAATCAATTCCGGGTTTTGCACCACATTGCAGTAAAGCATCTTCAATATCACAAGCGACCATTGTTAGATAGTCAGTTGTATATTCTGTAGCCAATGTCTCAAATTCTGGGATTAGTCTTCTCTTTGCTTCTACCATTTTATTTCCTCATGTATCAAATATTTTGTCTTTTGATAAGTCTTCTGCTGAGGAAAAACATTTATTATCTTCATATTTCTTTTTATTGGATAGGATTTTCCAAATCCGTGCTAAAGATCGAACCTGAAACCCGAATTTTAAAGTATTTCCCCAATTGTCAATATTAAGTTTCAGTAAGCAATTCCCTTCATAATCCGTAGCAATAACTCTATTCAGGTTTATTATTCTCGGATGAACTAACATCCGGTTAATATCATTAATGGTATATCCTTCTGGCTCATGGCGACAGTCTGGGGATTCAACATATCGAAAATACCTCGAAACCTCTTCTGAGACGTTATCTTTATCTAGCCCCCTTTTTTTTAATTCAATAGCAGTGAAAAAAGCCCTTGTATATATTGGCTTTAGCTCATAGACGGTTTGATTACTCGGATCCCAATTTTGAATAAATTCCACATCGGTATCGAATGTATCAAATGAACTTAATCTAATACAAATCCCTCATTTTTTTTAGGTAATATAATGATCAGGATGTATTAGTAAATTTTTTTATATTTTTAAAAAAAATATTTGTAAAAACGGCATCATCAACTCTAACTAAAAATGCCTTCGTTTCGATACTAAAATTCAAAAATATAGTAGGTTTTCTTAAGACTGATGTATTTTTGCCTAAAATTAAAAAGTATGGGTAATCATCACTCTCAGGATCAATCCCCATCGCGTCATAGCTTCTTCTGTTAATGCTTTATATAATCCCATTTAAGGGAATTTACTGGCATACATATACTCCTAAATTTCTACTTATTTCAGTGAATCCCTCTAGTAACTTTCTGCAACGGAACCAAAATTCGTGTGATTTTTTACTGAATTTTGCATCTTCTAAAATCATACTAAAAAATATAGAAGCCAAATTCATCGATTTTTTGCACGAATTTGGGTCAATTATAAACTTTTGAAACGGAACCGAAATTCGTGTAATTTTTTACTGAATTTTGCCTCTTCTAAAATCATACTAAAAAATATAGAAGCCAAATTCATCGATTTTTTGCAACGGGACCGAAATTCGTGTAATTTTTTACTGAATTTTGCCTCCTCTAAAATCTTACTAAAAAATATAGAAGCCAAATTCATCGATTTTTTGCACGAATTTTGGGTCAATTCAAACAGTTTATATAAGATAAGTACCTATTTTACCCTTAACTTTCTGTCATCCAATAGAAAGTTAGATAATTCAGTTTAAGGAGAATATTATGAAAACTATTGGCCATAAAATAAAACTCCCCCCATTAGATAGTGAAAGAGCTAAAGAAGCCAAGGTTTTAGCTTTTATGAACAATAAGGGAGGGTGCGGCAAAACCAGCACCAGTATAGCAGAAGGAGTGTATTTGGCACGGTCCGGAAAGAATGTGTTGTTTATTGACTGTGATTCCCAATGTAACCTCTCGCAAAGGATGGGAATCTCAGATGATTTGTTTCAGGACCGCCGCCTTACAGAGTGCTTTAACCTCATGGAAAATGAAGATTTCCTTGAACAGCAAATGCACTTACCTATATCTATTCATTTCAAGTATTTATACAAATTGCAAGGTTTTGATGGGAAGCATGGAACTATTGCACTTCTGCCAGGTAGCCAGTTTGCAGAAGATGTTGCTGCTTTGACTATAAAAAAATTATCGGGTTCCTTAACCCTTGCTTATGAGCAAAGGCAAATTGGAAAGCGTTTCAAGGCTGCCATCCGGAAGTTCTTAGAATATTTCGATTATGTTATCTTAGATACGGCTCCGGCTCTTGAAGGAAGTCTTTTGTGTCAGCTTGCATTGCAGGCATCCGATGAGATCATATGTCCTGTTGACGGACTCGAAGCAGCTTTGGGGTTGCAACATGTAATCGACTGGCTGAATATGCAATCAAGCCCCTCTTACGGAATCCTCGAAAAACCTAATTTGACACTAGCACTTACAAAGTACCATGAGGACGATATCGAGGAATTAATATCGATGACGGAAGGGCACCCTATCAAAAACGCTGTGTTTAGTGCTTTGAAGGACGTCCTTGGCCAGTACGTATGCGATAACGGTATCCGCGAAGACAAGAGCAAGAAAAATAAGGTCTATCAGGTATATGGAAGAATTAACGATTATGAGGACCTTTGTGGTGAAATTGCTCGTAAAATCAGTCAACCGAGGCCAAACTTTTTTGAAAATTGGAATATCAATTCTGCAAATAGACTGCGAGCTAAGTTAAGGATAATTGAAGCAGTTACCTTAAAGAAGAAAACCCCTGTGTTCAAGGACATCATGTATCAGGGAAAAAAAGGAAAGAAAATATTGGAGCTAGACAATGTTGACGTGGGAACCAGACACTGAGAGGGCATTAGAATCGACATTTTATGATTCGATTCCCTTTATACTTTTTGCCCCCTGTGAGTTCAGAGAAGAACTAATCATGAGGTTGAAGGGACTGTATTCGAATTGTAATCCGAGAACAACTGATAAGTTCATTGAAGAACAAAAACGTATCAATGAAATGTTAACAGATTATAACTTCGGTGAGCTGATTAATGTCCACATTGCTCATTTGCAGTCAAAAATGAAACCTGTCAACCAGAGTCTTGCGGAACATTCCCTGAGATTGAAAGAACTAGAAAATCAGGTTAAGTCTTTAAGGATATATAAAAAACGTTCTCCAAAAATTAAATCTACAAATTTTGAAAATGCCATCAGTAATATTGATAGCCAGACTCCTCTTGAAGACATCAAGGCCATAGGTGATGTGCTCAAATCAACGGATGAAAAAATCACAGATCAAACATCCCCCGTAGCAAACCCTACTGAAAATAAAGAGATTAAGATTTCTAAAAAAGGTCTTGCTAGTTTACAAAGAACTAATTTATGGGATATGCTTTTACTTTTGCGATCAAAAGATAATTGTGTATCTTTAATAGAACTTGTAGATACGTATGGCGTCCCAAAACAAAAAATTTATGAGATGATTCATAGATTAACTCAAATTTTCAAGAATAATCTAAGAAAAACTAACGACGAACATGGTATCAGGGCTTACCAATGGGTTGAAACTGAAGAATCAAAAGAGTTTTTTAATAAATTAGGGATTGCTTAAATCCCTTTTTATGATTTTATTTTTATGATTTTCTTAATTTTTCCATTTTTAGATTAAAAACTAAAAGTTCTGTACTGTTGAAAAATGACCTTTCTTTTTTCAGTAAAAAGGATCTCAGAATTACCTATAACAATTCTTTTTGCAGGTTCAAACATCGACTAATCAGAAAGCAGTTGAATTGCTTTAAAATAAATCTCATTTCCCTTAGTTTTCATAACAACATTTTAACTTATTTGGATGTTTTTTGTGGCAATTCCCCAGGTATCCTGCATGACATCACAAAGAAATTCAAGAGAAAGAACAACCTTTGAGATTTTTGTCTCTCTCTGTATAATTTCAGAATTCTAAGCGACTTATTCTAATAATGATAAACAGTTCACTGCCGTATAAATAGGGCTTGTGGTGGCTTAAAATGGCTTGAGATTATCAGTCTGTGGCTTTCCTGCAGACATGCCCTTTGTGAAAAAGAAGCTACCATATTAGAACCAAACTTCTTCAAGAAATCTAACTATTTTTAAAGAACCAGATTAATTATTGGATATTATTAAAACTGTCACCCTTGTTCTTTCCTCCAGCTATAGATTATAGATAAATTTCTTGCCCCTTCAGTTAAAACTCGATAATTCCAATCGTGCCATCACATCTGTAATATATGTACCCGCTTGTACTCAGTTTCTTTAACGCTTTTTCAACTTCCCACTCAGGGATCTTCGTATGTTTCTTGATGTTTTCGATTGTGAGAATCACGCCTGTCTCATTGAGTTCCTTAAGCTCTCCAAGTACTCGAACCTCATAAGGAGTCTGTCTGTACAGTTCATCAATATCGACTGTCGCTGTTACGACAAACTTTGTCTGGGTCATTAAATCTGCCCATAAAAACTTACCCTCATTCAAGTTCTCAAGGGTCACATTTGTTTGAGTATCAAGGCGAGCAAAAGCAGTAGTTAACTTCGGTATAACAGAACCAATATCTTGTTGGTATGGCAATGCATCTGCGTGAATGATCTCTTCCATAACGAAATACATTGCTTCGTCTATCCGTCTCTGAAGCTTGTCTGAGATCTGAGGTTGGAAAAGCAATGCATCGAGCATGAATCCTCTCGCCAGCGGCAATGAATCTATTAATTCATCTTTGTACGAGAGGTAGCTTCTGAATTCCACATCGAATGGCATCGGGATATGGATGGGCACTTCCTTGATGTTGAAATATGCCAGGTTAACTTCCGTACTGTTCACAGGACAGGGCTGCTCAGGCGTTTCCAGCGATTTATAAAAATTCGGATAAGTTGAGTTCCTGAACTCTTTCGGCACAACATTGGCAACCCGCTTGAATATATTCCAGTCACTCCGTCCTATGTCCTTTCCCATCACGATGGTGTTAATGCCACCAGGCTCAAAATCAAACAACTGTGGGGATGATACACAGTACAATCCCATAGCAAAGGCGATATGTTCCCAGAAATATTTCTCTTCCTTGCTGCTTTTCTTCGCAAATGGAATTGCCATGTAGTCCAAAAACTCTTCTTTGTTCAACAGCCGATTGCTTCGGATTTTGTTTGGGTCCACAAACTGCCAGCCGGACATGTACTTAATCAAGGTCGAGTGAACTTCATTCTTTTCAACTTCATCGAACCTCTCAGTTTCACTGACAGTCGCTTCTATGAGCTGTCCTTTAGGTGGCAGGTCGCATGTTCTCCTGTCCCTTATAACGTAGATTTCATTGCGTGGATCGTTCAAAAATGGAGACGGGTCAAGACAGAAGATTCCATTCTTCTTGTCAGTGTACCTGACGTAACCCATGTTGTCTTTCTCAAAAATCAGCTGATACTCGCTTCCAGACAATTCATATCCGTACATCCGATTTTTCAGCGGTACATTTGCCATGACTTCTCGCCTAACTAAAGAGTGCACCTGACCCAGGAGAGTAAAAAGAGTTTCCGGATTGCGGTCTGTTTGAGTTGATTTATTGTGCCTTCATGCCCTCGATGTCAGGACTTCCTTCCTGCAGATAAGTTAACAGACTTTACTTGTAATAATCTGAAATCACTTTATATAAAAATCTTTTTAAATTTGGTTAAATTGTAGGGCTTGAATCTGACTTCTCAGATCTTCAAGGCAGGTTCAGAGAGGCTTTAGAAATCCTGGAAGTGAACAAAAGGAAAATAGTGTATGTATACCACGTAAGAAGCAAAAAGAATGACTTAAGTAATCCAGTTGGTTTATTAATCTCTTACCGAATCGGAGAAACTAAACCATGGCAAAATTGATCCCAATTATATTGTTAATATTGTTTGCAATGTCTTGTATTGGATGTACTGAGAAAATCCAGACTGATGTAGATAACAGCGAAGGAAATCAAACACTTGCACCCACATCAGTTCAACCAGTGATAAAAGAACATACTTTAGACGATGATATCAAAGTAACAGTCTTGAAAACAACCTTTCTAAACAAACTCAAAACTGCAGACCCGGGATGTTTTTTTGTAATCGCAACTATTGAAATGAACAACACTGGGAACACTACTTATAACATAAATCCTAATATGTGGGCGTTGGAATGGGATGGAATGATGTACAGTCCAGATATACCAGCTACCTACGCTGATGGAATAAATCATCCTCAGACAATAGCGGACAATGAATTATTAGTGAGTCCTGGTGGGCATAAAATATTCCAAATCGTTTATCAATTGCAGAGCGCCTTATCCACGGAGCCAAATCCTGAATACAGCATAGTTTATTTGGGGGAATAATCCCCTTTTTTTTGTCTGTTTTAATTCACTGCTTTCCTAGTACTGCGATTCCGAAGTAGGTTCATAAAACTTGACTTTTGAATAGATCCGAAGATCATGTATTTTTTCAGGAAATAAGGAATTGATTTTGGAATCGAAGAACTAGATCAAGATTTCAATATGGACCGCTTGCTCATGCATGTTCTCGTTTAGCTTTTCGATCTGATAATCCTTTGCGTATCGAGCGAAATCACCAGGGCCACGGTATTCAAAAAAAGATTTGATAAGATTTTGACGGGGGTACTAAGAATTGTTCGATCAAATGACCGCACTGAGTACGTACGGTCAAGCCAAAAAGAAAGCATGGGAAACACACTTCTTACCAATTAATATCATGAAATCTTTTTACAATCTCATCTAACCGTGTCAATCTCTATAACTTATTGTGAGAAGATATCCATTCTCTTTTCCAACTTGCCCTTCAGATGGGTTAACTTTCTATCATTATCCTTCCAAAAACACTATTTTTCCACTCGAATGGTTAGCCAGATCGTACGTACTAAATATGGCAAAGTACGGAAAACCGTACCTTCCGAGTACTGTGGTTTCAAAAACCGTTGTCATCCTCCTCCAAAATCAAAAAGGAAGTTCCTTTTCCCTTCCTCTTCTTTCCTTTCCTAACCTTGTCCGGATACAGTTCGACTACTTTCTCCATTATTGTTTGAATCATGGCTCTGCTGCTGGACCTTTTCACAAATATACGACATTCTTCAGAAACCGATTCCGAGCTGAGAAATAGATAGATTTCTGACGAGGTGAGCATCTTCCCAGCTAGGTTCGGCTTTGTGTTCTGCAACTCCTTCATAACCAGATTTGCCCTGAATACTGTTTTATTGCCGCTCAGAAGGGAGTTTTCACTCCTTGGCACGTTTCCTTCAAGAACAATTTTTTCGAGCTCTGAGAGGCGCTCAGGAAGTGGAATGAAGGGTTTTCGTTTATGCTGGGGATTCATCAGCCTTTCGGCATCGTCCATCTCTTCCCAGTCCAGATCTATATCCACAAAATGAGTCTTTGCGCTTACCCCGAGGTATTCTTCCAGCAGGTCCAGCCGTTCGAGGAGGTTGTGCTCTTTTGCAATTACCCGAGTGATGATGCTTTCAATTTCCATCCTTACGGTGGGATGGTTCAGCAGGCTCTGCAGTTTTTGGACTTCAGGGTCAGTTTCTCCGAGCAGGCTTACGCACGTCTCGACCATCACTCCAGAATCATTGGAATAGGCCACAGTACTCACCCCTGCAAAAGGTAAATATTGCATCAAAGCAATTGTTCTGCTGTAGAGTGAATTTCGGACCACGGGTTGGCGCTTTGTGCATCTGGAATTCATTCCACATCTCTTTCACCTCTTCGGGTGCTTTTCTGAAGTTTCGTTTTTTCAGGTTGCAATTTTAAGTTCAAAATCATCCTCCTTTATTCGTGTGTTACATTTGGTGTATTAATCATACACATGTTTCCCTTTTATTTGAGTGTTACGATTGGTTCTCTTTTAATGGATGTGTTTATTTATTGTGAAAACGTAATACATCTCAATGAAAGAGCGTTTCAGTGTATCAATGGATAAACAACTCACAGAATGGCTGGACAAGCTTGTAGATGAAAAGATATTTTCCAGCCGTAGCCACGCACTCGAGTTTTGCGTAAAGCAAATTTCAAAAATTGGGATTAAAAATGTCGTGTTAATGCACTGGGGTGAAGGAGAGGCAGAGCCTGTGTTCATGCAGGACTCGGATATAAAGGTAATAGATTCTTTTGCAAAGGCTAAAAACATATCAAGGGACGAGGCTGCCCAGGTTTTAGTTCGTCAGGGCATCAAGGATAATTCCTGAAGCCTGAGATTGTTTTGGATTACTTTGAAGGAGGTCCTGGCATCAGGCGTATGTTACGGCAACTACGGAAGCTACTTTTGACGGTATATCTGTCCTTTTAGTTTGTTTCAGCAGTCTTTTCTCATGATTCCCCGCAATCCATCTAGCTTAGGTCCCTTTTCATAGAAATGTACCCGCATGAAAACTTATTGAGCTCAAATGTTGGCATACAGTACATCATATCTCAATAATTTAAAATGAAATTTATTATATAGTTTTGTTTTTATATTGAATATCCCCACGAGAAATCGTGGAATATAGAAAATAAAAAGTGACGTGAGATGTTCCCCTCGTGTCTGTAAGGACATGGGTGAAAGAGGAACAAAGAGTAAAAATCAGGTTTTGAGTAGTTGGGACTTCCTTAAAGAAGGTCTGAACGAAAGAACTTGATTAAATTAACTAAAAAAGGTGAATTAAATTGAAAAACGGAATAAAAAACTCTCACGGAACTAGGGAATACTTTAAAGAGCGTACTGTTTGCGGAACTACATTCTCCAAGGTTTATGTGGACGAAATGCAGAACATGATTATCTCATGTATTCTGGATATCTCGTTTACAGGAGGTTGCAATGTCAACCTGTAATCCTGAGTCGGTAGTTATTTTCAAGAAAATGTACGCGGAGAGAAAGAGTATAGTTGAGTATATGATAGAATTTGGAAGTACTTATGATAAGGCACTAGCAACGGTAATTAAAGAGGTTGCAACGGAAGTGCCTTGTTAAGGGGGATTCCCCCCTGTACTTTTCTCTCTTTAATAACAAAATCATTTCTGTGTTCACAAAAGCCGGTGTTCAATTACTTTTTTCACTTTACGTCTGTTTTATGCATAAAAAGTAAAAAATTAGTCCGGAAGTGGATATTTACTTCTTGTTTAATTCTTCTGTTTTTTTTGTTATCCTTTCAAGAATACTGGGATCCTTTGCAACCACTGCTAGTGCTTCAATATTAATTAATCCCATGGATTCTTTCATTATTTCAAATTCGGCTCTGAGTTCCTTCAATTCCGATCTTTCTACAACGTGCCGTGCCGTTTCCGCCTGTAAAATCGCATTTTCATTTTTGATTTTCAAATACTCAGGGGATTCGGAAATATCTAGTTCCTTGGAGATTGTCAAAAACGGAATATACTTTTTATAAATCTCCTTCAATTTCTCAGGTGAAGCCCTGAAATAAGCTGCCCTTGTGTCATCTAGTGTGTGCCCCATGCTATATTCAACGAAGAATGAGTCTGCTCCCGCATTCAACAACGCAGAATTAAAGTATTTCCGAATATTATGTGACCGAATAAATCCCCAATCACCGCACGGAGTTGATTTCCTCGCTTTCTCTGCAAGTCTCCTATAGACCTTGGTCAAGGCTCTAGTGTCTAATTTTCTTAGTTTGTCGTCTTTAGTATCAAGGAATTCAGTAGGAATTTGTCTACAAATAAAAAGATGATCATTATCTGTGTAAACCTTTTGTTTATCGAGCCTGGACTTTTTTCTCGTTTGGTTTGTG
The DNA here is from genome assembly GCF_000979295.1 of Methanosarcina sp. 1.H.T.1A.1. NCBI lineage: Archaea > Methanobacteriati > Methanobacteriota > Methanomicrobia > Methanosarcinales > Methanosarcinaceae > Methanosarcina > Methanosarcina sp. 1.H.T.1A.1. The sequence goes on from NZ_JJQY01000141.1 coordinate 32,688, forward strand.
TCGACCGTTCGGCTTCTGTAATCCAGGTAGTCCCAGATTGCTTGTGATGCTTCAGGGCTCAGGAATGTGATAAAATCAAACTCAACTTTTTCACGCCTCAAAGACAGTGTAGTGATGCCTGTCACAGGATCAAAACCCTTTTTGAATTCACCAACTTTCAGATTGCAAATTTCATTAGATGCCAGCCCACTTGAAGCCCCTGTTAGCACAATTCCCTTTTCTAATGGGTCAGCGACTTTTAGGACTTCCTGTAAATCTTCTTTGTTTGGGATTTCCTTATTTTTTTCTAATGTCTTTGCCTTCCCTGTCCTAGGCAGTTTGGGTATTTCAACATCAAAGGTTTCAAAAAAAGATTTCACCCCTACTATCCTGCCCTTAACCGTATACGGTGCTTTTCCTGAGCCTTGTAAATGCTTCCTAAAGCCTATTAAATCCCTTTTGATCTGTCTTTGTCTCATCAATCGCCCAGATCTTATGTCTTCCTCCGCTTCTGTAAGCAAGGTTTCGGGATCTTTTCCTGTGAATTCTGTAAAGTCCTGCATCCCCTGCAAGTATGCTTTTTCAGTGTTTGGCTTGGAGTTCATCGTCTCAAGCCATTCAATGATAGTAGTGTCCTGCCTCAATTCTGTAACTTTCATATTTTTTATAGACTCCGTTATGATATATTGCTCTTTTGTTGAATATACCGATTAGCATCTTGCTCAACCCCTTAATTACCCTGAAGTTAGATAAACTGCCTTACTTTTCCCCGGGGAAAGGTTTGATTTTTATGAGTAAAGTGTTTATTATATACTGTAAGGAATATATTATTTGTAATTCAAGGTATATTGTCACTATTTTTAGGTAGAAATGGGCAAATATAGGGTTATCTGGGGGGTAGAAGTAATGAGGGGTACAGGAAACTTGAAATTTATCGGATTACTGGTGGTTTTAGTGGTCATGCTCGCAGCCTCTGGTTGCGTTGAGGAGCCGGAGTCAGGCAATGAATCGGGTACTGAAGCAGTTATAGAGTCAGCTACATACTGGCCCACTGATGGCTGGAGAACTTCAACACCTGAGCAGCAGGGGTTGGACTCGGAAAAACTGGCTGAGGCACTGGATTACATCCAGGAAAAGGACATTAACATCCACAGCCTGTTGATTATACGTAATGGATACGTCGTGACTGATGTCTACTTTTATCCTTTTGCTAATGGTTCAGTACACGATGTCGCTTCCGTTACCAAAAGTTTTACAGGAACCCTGATAGGTATCGCAATTTCCGAAGGGTACATTTCAGGTGTCGATCAGCCAGTCCTGGAGTTTTTCCCGAATCGTACTGTTGCGAATGTTGATGCAAATAAAAAGGCAATGACTCTGGAAGACCTCCTTACCATGAGATCGGGTTTTGAATGCGTTAATGAGCCTTACGAAGTTACTCTAGAGCAGATGGGAGATAGTCCTGACTGGATCCAGTTTACGCTTGACATGCCAATGGCAGAAGAACCGGGAACCCGCTTCGTCTACTGCAGCCCCAATTCCCACCTTCTCTCAGGGATCATCAGCGAGACCACCGGCATGAACGAGCTGGAGTATGCCAATAAAAGTCTCTTTGAGCCCCTTGGGATCTCCAATGTCATCTGGCCTTCTGATCCACAGGGGAATAACCACGGATGGGGAGATCTGCATTTGACCCCTCATGATATGGCCAAATTCGGGTACCTCTATCTTAATAACGGGACATGGGATGGAAAACAGATAGTTCCGGCAGAATGGGTGGCAAAGTCTACACAAACACAGGCTATTTCTGAGGACGGTAAGGCTGATGGATATGGTTACCAGTGGTGGATTCCAATCGATGATCTTCCTGCACGTTATGAGGCAAGAGGGCGTGGGACTCAACTAATAACTGTCGTACCTGAAAAAAATCTCATAGTAGTAACCACTGGTGGCGGTTTTGATATGGATGAGATTGCTCCTTTCCTTGTTGCAGCTCTGAAATCAGATCAGCCTCTCCCTGAAAATCCCGTCGCCTATGAAAGGCTTCAGGAAAAAATATATGCCGTTGCCGAGCCTCCAGAACCTGAACCTGTTAAGCCTCTGCCCGAGATGGCGAAAAAAATCGAAGGCAAAACATATGTTCTCGATTCCAATCCTCTGGACCTTCAGACTCTTGCTTTAACTTTTGATGAGGAAAAGGGGGAGGCTTTACTCAGAGTGGGACTGCCGGAAAATCAGACGTTAGAGTTTCTTCTGGGGCTGGATAACGTCTCTAGATTCTCTCCCGGAGACTATGGTCTCCCTGCGGCAGGGAAAGGATCGTGGGAGTCAGACAATGTTTTTGTTGCTTACGTCGATGAGGTCGCAAATGTAAATCACTATAAGGTAACTCATACTTTTCAGGATGATCAGCTGACCATACTGTTACAGGATCCGACATGGTATGGAGATGTAGAATTTGGTGGGAGGCTTGAGGAAGGAGAAAATTAAATTTCTTCCTCTATTTTTTTATATTTCTCTTTTTTACTTCCGTATCGTGAAAGTTATAGTTTTCAGGAGATTCTTTGCCGCCCCGATCAGTGTCATCACAAGGACAAATGTCAGGCCTAATTTGATGGCCAGTAGTGTACCTGAATTTAAGGCGGGATTGAAAGGAAAAACCGTTAGAACAGCATATAACAGGGCAGCTGAAGCAATACTGAGTGCTGTTTCCATGGCCAGGGGTATCCATTTGATCTTAATTACAAGATAGAGCAGGTTCGCGATAATTGTCAAAATGATGAGCAGGTTCAGGTATGGAAGAATTCCCGCAAATTCCTGTGAAAACAACGGCACGATCTCCGGGGGCTGGTCTCCTGTGATGTTTACAACCACACGCACACTCGTCCAGAATAAATTTATCACAGCTAAAAATATGAGGTTCATGCCCGTGATGATCGCAACCCTGAGGGGTGATGAGAGTTGTTGGAGGCTGGAGTTAATTTCCCTGAGTTTCCCCTCATACCTGACCTTCAGCCTGGACTCATAAAGATATATTACAAGAAAAATGAGTGCCAGCACACTGATAGCCATTATCATTGCAGGAAAAACCGTAACAAAAACATTCCCCATCAGAAGGCCGACTTCCGGCACCAATATAAGCAGGATAACGGTTGCCATTGCAAGTGCGAACACCAACGCTGCCAGCACTTTTATAGCTTCTGTTAAACTTCCCGACCATTTTTTATTTTCAGCAGCAAGAACTTCAATCTTCCTGGGGCCATTCGATCTTTGCTCGTCTCTCAAGTCATCCCTCTGTTCAGTATACAATGTATCGGTTACTTCATAAGGATGTTTACTCTCAAAAGAACTATGAAGATTCGGCTTTAGTTTAGAATTTCATTTAATCAATGTCAGGATAAAAGAATGGAATTAAAGAAGATTCCGAAAAACCCCTGATTTTTATTGATCGATTACCTGCCATTTACATGGCTGGATCTATGGGTTTTCGAAATCTTCAATTCTATTTTCATTAAGCTTTATTGAGACAGGTTTAGTCCCGGTCTCTTATCCTAAAGATGCACCTTTACAGTTAGAGTGAAGTAGCAGGTAAGATACAGGATCCGTCTCTAAGGCGGTCTCTGTCACCGTTGCAGTTAGAAGACCTGCTGGATAATGTGCATGATCCGTCTCTAAGGCGGTCACAGTCACCATTGGAGTTAGAAGATCTGCTGGATAATGTGCATGATCCATCTCTAAGGCGGTCACAGTCACCATTGGAGTTAGAAGACCTGCTGGATAATGTGCATGATCCATCTCTAAGGCGGTCCTGGTCCTGGTCACCAAGGGATTTCTCATTGTGGAAGTCTTTTGTTATTGGA